>JBJTAU010000367.1:0-3319 GCA_046090965.1 Limisphaerales bacterium
CTTCACGTCGTCGCTCTCGATCGCGGGCTGGTTGGCGGGACGCGTGGTGGAGCGCGACTTCACGAGGTAGGCCCAATCGGAATTGAGCACGATGTTGCCGAAGGGAAATTTCGGCAGCACGTAGCGCAGCCCAAAATCAACGCCCGCGTGATCGCTGGTCGCGACGTTGATGAAGGGCTGGCTGACGGAGAAAATCTTGCCCGCGATGCCCTGCTGGTTGCCGGGGTTGGCGGTGTTGTAGGGGACAAACGCCGCGACATCCTCAGGCGTGACGGCGTAGCGCACGACATCGGGGTCGCCCTTGTAGTTGGGCGTGCCGCTGCCGAGATCGATTTGAGCGATGGTGCGGCCGGCGGCGAGCTGCGCCTTGGTGTAGGCCTGGAGGAGCGTGGCGTCGCTGGCTCGGATCTGCGCGGTGCTGCGCTGGCCGAGGAGGTTGGTGCGCTCGATGCGCCACTGGTCGACCGTGAGGCTCAGGCCCCGGATGCCGGGCACGTCGATCACGACGCCGTAGGTCTTGCCCTTGGACTCCTGGGGCTTGAGAGCGGGATTGCCGCCGAAATAATTGCGCTGCACATAGGCGCCCTCGTTGGTGAAGGGATTGCGGTAGGTGTCGATGTCGCCGGCGCCGGCCGTGATCGTCCAGCGCGGGCTGGTGAAGAGCGCGGCGAGGCTCGGGGCCATGAAGCCCTCGTTGTAGGAGCCGCGCGCCATGAGCCACGAGAACGGCCGCCAGTTGACGCCGACCTTCGGCTTCGTGGTGCCGCCGAAATCGCTGTAACTCTCCCGGCGGCCGGAGCCGGTGAGTTCGAGGGTGTTGACGAGCGGGATGCGGCGTTCCGCGCCGACGATGGGCACGACGACCTCGACGTAGAAACTCGTGATCTGCCGATCGCCGATCACGTCGGGGCGCGGCGGGTGGAGCAGGTAGTCGTTGTCGGTCACCTCGAGGCCGGAGCCGGGCGGATTCTCGCCGCTGAAGGGCGGGCGTTTGTCGGCGAGTTTGTCGCTGCGGTATTCGCCGCCGACGGAGGCCATGATCTCGCCGCCCCACCACTTGAGCACGCGGCCCGTGAGGCGCAGATCGCCGCTGGCGATGGAACTCTCGGCCTTGCGCGCGTAGATCGAGGCGAAGGAGTTCACGACGGATGCGGGAGTCGTGTAGGGGCGATCGGCGACGACGGCGTTGCCCTGCACGCGGAAGGTGTAGCCGAAAGGATTGTAGGCGCTGGCGTCGGTGCGCGCGAGGGCGGCCTGTAGGAAACTCTCGCGCACGTCGGGGAAGGCCTGGTCCTCACCGTTGACCTTGTTGTAGAAACCGGAGGTCTCCCACGTCCACGTGTCGCCGAGTTTGCCACGCAGGCCGGTGGCGAAGCGCACGACGTCGGCCTTGGTGGAAACTTTTTCCACGCCGAGATCGGGGAGTGTGACCGAGACGATGCTCACGGTGCGCGGGGCGCCGGTGAGACGCGCGGTGCCGTCGGCATTGGGCGCGCCGGTCGCGCTGTAGAAGCGCGAGCCGTAGGGGTTGTAAGGATTGTCGAGCGACATCGTGCCGAGCTTGTCCGTCGTGGGGGCGTTGAGCGCGATGGGCTGGCGCACCATCGTGGACTCGGCCTTGTAGTAGGAGAAATCCGCGAAGGCGGTGACGGTCTTTGTCACATCAAACTCGCCCGAGACGAACGTGCTCGCGCGGGCCATGCGCGGCGAGGCCATGCCGAATTCGTTGAGGTCGAGGTAGAATTCCGGGTTGGCCGCAAAGGTGGGCGCGACCGTGGTAATCGTTGGCGTGCCCGCCACGGGACGGAACCAGTTGTTGGCCGTCGCCGCCGCGATGCGGAAGATGGGCCACCGGCCGCGCGCGGTGCGGGCGTCGAAGGGACCGCCGACGACGTTGAAGGGCGCGGGTGCGACAGCGGAGAGGTTGGAGGTCTTACTGAATTCGCGGTCGCGCAGAAAAATCGCCTCGCGATAAAGCGTTTCGATGGTGCCGAAGAGCCGGCCGCGGCCGGCCGCGAAACTCGTGCCGAAGGTAAACGTGGCCTGCATGCTCTGGCCGCCTTTCTCCTCGGGCTGGGCGTAGCGCACCGTGGTCTCGGCGCCGTTGAACGAGCGCTTGCGCACGGAGTTGATCACGCCGCCCACGGCGTCGGAGCCGTAGATCGCGGAGGCGCCGTCGCGCAGCACTTCGATGCGCTCGACTCCCTGCGTGGGGAGCTGGTTCACGTTTACCGCCTGGGAGAGGCCGGCGGTCATGGGGTTGATCGCCATGCGGCGGCCGTTGACGAGGATGAGCGTGGCGGTGGCGCCGAGGTTGCGGAGGTTGATGTTGGCGTTGTCGCCGCGCGCGCCGGAAGAGCCAAGGCGTGTCTCGTTTTCAGGGAGGTTGATGACCGAGGGCAGCGACGTGAGCATATCCACGGGCAGCAGCGCCTGCCGCGCCGTCATCGCATCCTGATCGATGACGGTGAGTGGGGCGACTTTCTCGACGTCGAGGCGTTTGTTGTTGGAGCCGGTGACGACGAAATTCTGGAGGGCAACGACCTCCTCGTCGGTGGGGAGCTTGGGGGCTTTCGCCGTCTCCGCCGCCACGACGGCAGTGGAAACGAGGGCAAACAACAACGCGGCGCGGGCAGTGCGTGAGTTCATGGGAAGAAGCGGACCGGGGTGACTTGGCGCGGGGTGAGTGGGTTCATAGGCGGCAGGCAAGTGGCGTCAATCGTCCGCATCGTGCGGCCGTTGCGTGACAGCCCGAAGGCGCAGCGGTGACGAAACGGACACAACATGCGCGATGTGACCGCCACGAAATCACGATTGCGCGGCCCCTGCCCCGCCCTACGGTGCGATTTCCTCTTCATGTCCTCGCCGCTCGATCTCCTCGCCCCGACTGACACCTTTGCGCGCCGCCACCACGGCGACGATCCGGCGGAGACCGGCGCGCTGCTCGCCACGCTCGGCTACAAGTCGCTCGACGCGCTTGCCGACGCCGCCGTGCCGCCCGCGATCCGCCGCGGTGCACTCAACCTGCCCGCCGCGCTCGGCGAGAGCGCCGCGCTTGCAGAGCTGCGCGGCTACGCGCGCGAGAATAAAATTTTCCGCAGCTACATCGGCCTCGGTTATCACGGCACGCACACACCCGGACTCATCCAGCGCAACATCCTCGAGAACCCCGGCTAACCCCTCCCGGATCCGATCCCCCTGAAAATCCGGTTTCCTTCCAGTAACTTGCGTACCACATGGTCGTACGATTCGGCGAACAACGGCTGCATTGATGCGAAGGTTTCCTCCGACGGGTTCAACACCTGGACCCAGCCCATCC
>JBJTAU010000368.1:0-3198 GCA_046090965.1 Limisphaerales bacterium
GGATAACGAAGAGCGTGAGAATCGTGCTGCTCATCATGCCGCCGATGACGCACACGCCCATCGGGCGGCGGCTTTCTGCGCCCGCACCGAAACCGATGGCGATGGGGATGATGCCCGCGATGGTCGAGAGCGCCGTCATCAGGATGGGCCGCAGCCGCACCGTGCCGGCGTTCACGATGGCCGCGCGTGGGTCCACGCCCTTTTCGGTTTCCTGGTTGGCGAACTCAACGAGAAGAATCGCGTTCTTGGTGACCAGGCCAACGAGCAGCACGAAGCCGATCAGGCTGAACAGATTAATGTTCATGGCCGGGACTTGGCCGATGACGCCAGTTTTGCCGAGGTAATCCACGAGCCAGAGCAAGCCGAGCGCGCCCACGCCGCCGAGCGGGATGGACAGCAGCACCGTGAGCGGATGCAGGAAGCTTTCGAACTGCGCCGCCAGCACCATGTAGGTGATGATGAGCGCGAGCACGAGCACGACCAGGAACTCCTTCCAAGCGTCCTTGAACTCCTTCGACTCGCCCGTCCACGCGTGCTGCACGCCGGGGGGCTTGTTGGTGGCGAGGAGCGTCTCCACCCGGTCGATGGCCGTGCCGAGCGGGACGTTGTTCAAGGACGCTGAAACTGTGGTGCTCCGCATCCGGTTGTAGTGCTCGATGACATTTGGTGAGGATCCCGCCTCTCGCCGCACGATGGAGCTCAGTTGGATCAACTGACCGTCGCGAGCGCGGACATACAGCCGGTCGAGATCCTGCGGAGTGAGGCGCGACATGCGCTGGAGTTGGGTGATGACCTGATACTGTTTGCCGTCGAGTTTCACCCGGCTGAGGTCCAGGCCACCGAAGAGGATCTGGAGGGTGCGCGACACGTCCTCGATGCTCACGCCGAGTGCTGCCGCCCGGTCGCGATCGATGTCCAGCCGCAGCTCCGGTTTGGTGACTTCGAACGAGGACCAGGCATTGAGGAGATAGCCGGAGCTGCGGAGTTGGCCCAAAACCTCCGCCGTATATGAGTCCAGCGTTTCCAAGTCCTGCGCCTGCAACACCAACTGGAATGGCGCGCCCAAGCCGCGGCCAATGGCTTTGGGAATGTTCGGCACAGCGATGGCCCCCTCGATCTCGTTGAAGAACTTGAGTCGCAATCCATCGGGGCCCAGCACGATGTCCCGGACGTTGCGGGTGCGTTCTTTGCGGTCTTTCAAACGCACGAAGACGATGGCGCTGTTGGCCTGACCGGGCGCGCCCGTCATGGAGAAGGCGATGTCCGAACCTAACGCCTGCACTTCGGGCGTCTGCTTGAGGATCTCTTCCATCTCGCGAACCTGCCGCTCGGTGAACTCGGAGGTCGAGCCCTCAGGAGTCCGCACGAAGCAGAGCAAGCGGCCTTTGTCTTCTTCGGGGAGAAATTCGCCTTCGAGCATGCCGAGCAACGGAACGTTAAGGCCCCAAGTCATCGCGCCGAGCACAGCCAGCGTGACGACGAAGGCCACTGCACGTCCGAACCAGCCCACTGCCAGAAATGGCCGCAACAGGAAAGCGGTCGCGCTCACCAATCCCCGCAACATCGCGCCGTAGAGCCGCGTGAACCAGCCGAGCATCGCGTCGAACCAGCGCAGGAAGAAAAGCTTCTTGTGGTCGTGGGCGATCGGCTTGAGCACGCGCGCGGCGAGCATGGGCGAGAGTGATAACGCGACGAACGCTGACACCGCGACCGAACCGCACACCGCCACCGCGAACTCGATGAAGAGCCGGCCCGTGGCGCCTTTGAGGAACGCCAGCGGCAGGAACACGACGATCAGCGAAAGCGTGATCGCGATGACGGCGAAGGAGATTTCCTCCATGCCCTTCTTGGCAGCTTCCATCGGCTGCATCCCGGCTTCGATGTGGCGGTAGATATTCTCCAGCACGACGATGGCGTCGTCCACCACCACGCCGATGGCCAGCACCAGCGCGAGCATGGTGAGCATGTTTACCGAGTAGCCGAAGGCCGAGAGGATGGCGAACGCGCCAATGATGGAAACGGGAATCGCCACGGCGGGAATGAGCGTGGAGCGCGCACTGCCGAGAAAGACCCAGATAAGAATGACGACCAGTGCGAAGGCCATGCCGAGGGTGTCCCAGACCTCATTGATGGATGCCTCAACGAAGACGGATTCGTCGTAGTTGAACACCATCTCGATGCCCGGCGGGATGGCCTCGCGGATGCGGGCGACCTCGGCCTTGACGCCCTGCGCAACCTCGACGGTGTTGGCCTTGGACTGCTTGACGATGCCGAGGAAGATGCACGGGCGGCCGTTGTTGCGGGCGATAGTGCGCTCGTTCTCGACGCCGGCCTTCGCTTCGCCGACGTCACGCAGGCGGACAATTTTAACGCCGTCGTTTTTGACCACCAACTCGTTGAACTCGGCGGGCGATTTCATTTCGCCGCGCGTCTGAATGGTCATCTCCCGGTCGAGGTTTTCGATGCGGCCGCTGGGCAACTCAACATTCTGCTGGCGAAGCGCGCGATCCACGTCGATCACGGTGATTTGGTGCGCCGCCATCTTCTCGGAGTCGAGCCAGAGGCGGATGGCGAAGCGCTGCTCGCCGCCGATGATGACATTGGACACGCCACGGATGGTCTGGAGGCGGTTCTTGATTTGCTTCTCAGCGAGCTGCGTGAGCTCCAGCGGGGAATAGATGGCGCTGTTCACGCCAATCCAAATGACGGCAAGCGCGTCGGCGTCCTGCTTGGCGACTATCGGCTCGCGGATGTTGAGCGGGAGCTTGCCGCGCACGCGCGAGACGCGGTCGCGCACGTCCTGCGCCGCCTGGTCCACGTCGCGCGAGAGGTCGAATTCGATGGTGATGGTGCTGACTTCCTCGCGGCTCTGGCTGGTGAGGGTTTTGATGCCCTCGATGTTGTTGATCTCTTCCTCCATCCGCTCGGTGACCTCAGTCTCGACGACCGCCGCGCTCGCGCCGGGATAAACCGTGGTGACGCTGACGATGGGCGGATCAATGTCCGGCAGCTCGCGCACCGGCAGGCGTTGCAGCGCGATGATGCCGAAGAGGATGAGCGCAAGGCTCATCATGGTGGTAAGCACCGGGCGGCGAATGCTGATTTGAGGAAGAATCACGGGAGCAGGTGTGGAAGGGGGAGCGTGGGTAAGTGAGCTAGGAGCTGGTCTTGTGCGGGTGCCTCGGGGGGGGGGTGGTG
>JBJTAU010000369.1:0-5629 GCA_046090965.1 Limisphaerales bacterium
CATGAACACTGGCTCGCAAATCGCCGGACGCCCCAGCGCGGGCGCGTGGGTCACCTACGGCCTCGGCAGTGACGCGGAGGATTTGCCGGGTTTCGTGGTGCTGACTTCGCTCGGCAAGGGCGGGCAGAACCAGCCCATCGCCGCGCGGCAGTGGTCATCGGGCTTTCTCCCGAGCCGCTTTCAAGGCGTCCAGCTCCGCAGCAAGGGCGACGCCGTCCTCTACCTCGGCACGCCCAGCGGCGTCACACGCGACCAGCAGGGCGACGTCGTGCAGGCCGTCAACTCGCTGAACAAGAAATACGACTCCGTGGTGGACGACCCGGAAATCGCCACGCGCATCGCACAGTATGAAATGGCCTTCCAGATGCAGGCGAGCGTGCCCGAGTTGATGGACACCTCGAAGGAGCCGCAAACCATCATGGACCTCTACGGCTGCAAGCCCGGCGACGGTTCCTTCGCCGCGAACTGCCTGCTCGCGCGCCGCCTCGCCGAACGCGGCACGCGCTTCATCCAGCTTTACCACAAGGACTGGGACCACCACGGCGGCGTCAAGGAAGGCGTGACGCTCAAGGCCGCTGAGATTGACCGTGCGTGCATGGCCCTCATCACCGACCTCAAGCAACGCGGTATGCTCCAGGACACCATCATCGTCTGGGCCGGCGAATTTGGCCGCACGCCCATGAGCCAGGGCGGCAGCGGGCGCGACCACCACAACGCCGGCTTCTCCATCTGGCTCGCGGGCGGCGGCATCAAAGGCAGCCTCAGCTACGGCGCGACCGACGAACTCGGCTACTCTGCCGTCGAGAACATCGTCAACGTCCACGACCTGCACGCGACGATTCTGAAACTCATCGGCATCGACCACGGCCGCCTCTCCGTGAAATTCCAAGGCCTCGACGCCCGACTCTCCGGCGTAGAAGGCGCGAAGCCGATTCAGGCGATCTTGGCGTGAAATTGAAGCCTCTCATTGGCACCCGGCTTCAGCCGGGTGTTGGGTGGGGTTCAGAAGGGAAAACCGTTTCAACGGTTTCCTCATGCGAGCACGGGATTTCGACGGCCAAGCCGTTGAAACGGCTCGGCCTCGTTTCCGACGTTTTCACCCGGCTGAAGCCGGGTGCTAATGAAATGACTGTGTGAGTTCAAACCCCGCATTTGAGTCATTGCTCCGCCGCCGTGCCTTTCTCGGTCGTTCGAGCCTCGGCCTCGCGGCGCTGTCATCTTTGTTAGGTCACTCAGGCCTTGCCGCAGATTCGGCGAAGGCCGCGCGCTGGCGCGGGGTGGTGAACCCGCTGCACCACGCGCCGCGCGCGAAGCGCATCATCTGGCTCTACATGGCGGGCGGGCCGTCGCACTTGGAGACGTTCGATCCCAAGCCGCAGCTCGCTAGGCTCCACGGGCAGCCGATGCCCGAGTCGTTCACCGCCGGCCAGCAGCTCGCGCAGTTGCAGGAGCAGACGTTGAAGTGCTTTGCCCCACAGTTTGCCTTCGACAAGTGCGGGCAGAACGGAACGGAGATTTCCGAAATCTTCCCGCACCTCGCCACCGTGGCGGACGAACTCACCGTCATCCGCTCGATGCGCACGGACGCCATCAACCACGACCCGGCGCACACGTTGATGAACACGGGCACGATGATCCAAGGCCGGCCCTCGATGGGATCGTGGGTGCTCTACGGCCTCGGCAGCGAGTGCGAGGACTTGCCGGGCTTCGTGGTGCTGACTTCCACGGAAGGCCGCAGCCCGCAGCCGATTTCCGTGCGGCAATGGCACAGCGGGTTTTTGCCGGGGCAGTTCCAAGGCGTCGCCATGCGCTCGAAGGGCGATCCGGTGCTCTACTTGAACCGTCCGCCCGGCGTCAGCGCCGACCGCCAGCACGATGTCGTCGGGGCTGTGCAGTCGCTCAACCGCGCGCAGCTCGGCGTGGATGACGACCCTGAGCTGGCCGCGCGCATCGCGCAATACGAGCTGGCCTTCAAGATGCAGACGGCGGTGCCCGGCCTCGTGGATGTGGCGAACGAGCCGCAGCACATCCTCGACAGCTACGGCTGCAAGCCCGGCGACGGCTCCTTCGCCTCGAACTGCCTGCTCGCGCGGCGGCTGGCGGAGCGCGGCGTGCGCTTCATCCAGCTCTATCACCGCGACTGGGATCATCACAATGACCTCGTGAAGTTCATCCAGGGCAACGCCGCCAACGTGGACCGCGCGACCGCTGCGCTCATCAAGGACCTCAAGCAGCGCGGCCTGCTCGACGACACGCTCATCGTGTGGGGCGGCGAGTTCGGGCGCACGCCGATGGCGCAGGCGAACAAGGGCGGCCCCGGTCGCGACCATCACATGAAGGGCTTCTCGATGTTCCTCTGCGGCGGCGGCGTGAAGCGCGGCCTCACCTATGGAGCGACGGACGAGTTGGGTTACGCAGCAGTTGAGAACGTCGTCCACGTCCACGACTTGCAGGCAACGCTGCTCCACCAGCTCGGCATTGACCACCAGCGGCTCACGGTGAAGTTCCAGGGCCTCGACGTGCGCCTCACGGGCGTGGGCGAGGAAGGGCGGGTGGTGAAGGGAATTTTATCGTAGGGCGGTTGCCGACTGCGACTCTTCCACAACCCACTCGTTCCGCCCGTCGGCGTGGCAGTGGATGTGGGCGGCGAAGAAACCGCCGCGATGCTGCCAGAACCACGGCCAGAGACATTCGCGGTCGGAGTCGGGAATGTTGAGGCCGTCCAACGCGGCACGCGGGAAGAACTGGAAGGTGCCTTCCGCGTGCGGCGGCGGGACGGCGGCGAGCCGGAGCCGCACCTCGAAGAGGAACATAAGCCAGTGCGTGTTGCCCTGATAGCCGTGCTCGCTGACGAGGCCGGTGAGGTGGAGGTCGCGCGGTGCGAAGACGAGGCCCATTTCCTCGTGCGCCTCGCGGCAGGCGCAGGCGTAGGGGGATTCGCCGATACCGGTCTTGAGCTTGCCGCCGGGCGGACTCCACCGGCCGCGATTCGGCTCCTGCGTGCGATGGAGCAGGAGGACTTCATCCGCCGCGTTGAAGCAGTAGAGAAGCGTGGAGATTTTGTGAGGCAGGGACATGGCCTAGAACCAGAGTCGAACCGCGCCGTAGAACGCCAAGGCCAACACACCGAGAACAATTAGCATTCCAACTCCGAGGCAACCGAATCCTGCTACATTTCGCCACCAGTCCACTCGGCTTAGAGTTTGGTCCATTAACTCCCGACTAGTCTCCAGAGTTCCCGGGAATGCCTGAACGACTTCGTCTACCAGCTTCCGCTCTCCTTCGTCCTCGTATCCTTGTAAATCGGTTATGACGCCAATCCTCAGCATACCGCCGCCGGCATCAACTGTTTCAGCTGGGGCACCATTCGATTGCGGGGGAATCTCAAGTGTGAACTCCGCGTAATCAGACTCGCGCTTCAGGCATCCAGTGAAACGCATTTCAGTGGTATGACTTTGAAGGTGTCGAGTGAGTCGCTCCGTATGCCGTTCAACGGCTAGGCCGCGCCCCTGCATCACGGAGTCAAACTGCGCGATCTGATCGGCGTTCAACCCGAATACCCAATAACTCCGTCGTCTGGGTAACCGGCCCAGAGGATCAACGTTTGAGGACGCGTCAGGCATGTCAGAGACTCCTCACGTCGTCTCCTACGGGGTCACTTGCCGAGGCAGAAGAGCTTCGTGCCGGTGCGGACGTAGAGGTTGCCCTGCGAGATGGCGACGCTGGAGCGGAGGCGTGTGCTGTCGCCTTCGTCCTTGAAGTTCGCGCTGTTCAGCAGCTTGAACTCGGTGCCACCGGCCTTCACCACGGACACGTCGCCGTCGAAGTTCATCATGAAGATTTTGCCATCGGCGGCAGTGGGCGAGCATTGGAAGACGGATTTGCCGCCGAGGTCGCCGCTCCAGATGACCTTGCCGTCGGCCGGGTTCACGCAGAGCAGCTTCTTTTTCCCGCCGTTGAGGATGTAGAACTTGCCCTCGTAGAAGAGCGGCGTGGGCACGTCCGACGTGATGTCCTTCTCGTTGGGCGAAGGGGCGGCGGTGGCGGCGTCCTCGGTGTTCTGCACATGGCTCTGCCAGGCGAGCGACTGGTTGCTCAAGGTGCCGCTGCCGCCGGCTCGCACGGCATAGACGGGCGCGCCCTTGGGCCCGCACGCGAGAATGACACCCGCACCGACGGTCGGCGAAGGCACGAGCCGCCAGTGGGTAATGTGGGTCGGGTTCCAGGTGCCCCAGCGCCAGAGTTCCTTGCCGGTGGCCGGCTCATGTCCGGTGATGCAATCGCCGCCGACGATGATGAACTCCTTGCGCCCGTTGTGCGTGAAGGGCAGCGGCGTGCTGAAGGCTTCAAGCGACTCGCTCTTGGCCTCGGAAGGCCGGACTTGCCGCCACTGGTCCTTGCCGGTCGCAGGGTCAAGCGAGAGGAGGAAGGACTCGTTGCCACTCGGCTTGCCGCGTCCGTTCACGGCGGTGTCACGCTGCAACACCTGCATGATGAGACGGCCGTCTTCCAGCAACGGGCTGGTGGAGAAAGTCCAGAGGAAGGCGAACGGCCCGATGTTCCGGTCCCAAAGTTTCTTGCCGGTGAAATCGAAGGCCACGAGGTCGCCGGTGCCGAAGAAGAACACGACGAGTTTCCCATCGGTCACGGGCGAGGGCGAACAGGAGTTGCTGCCCTGGCCGTCGGAGACGAAGTCGCTGATTTCGGAGCGCCAAAGTTCCTTGCCGGTCTTGCGGTCGAGGCAGAGGGCGAACTGCTTCTTGGTGCCTTGGTCAGCGGC
The DNA here is from genome assembly GCA_046090965.1 of Limisphaerales bacterium. Lineage (GTDB taxonomy): Bacteria > Verrucomicrobiota > Verrucomicrobiia > Limisphaerales > SXTU01 > SXTU01. The sequence goes on from JBJTAU010000369.1 coordinate 4,781, forward strand.
GGTGACGAAGACCTTGTCACCCCAAATCACGGGCGTGGCGGCGGACGCGCCGGGCAGCGCCACGGACCACTTCACGTTCTCGGTCTTGCTGAACTTCTCGGGGATGCCCTTCTCCGGGCTGGAGCCATTGTGGAGAGGGCCGCGCCAGTTGGACCAGTTTTCGGCACGGGCGAGGAGCGCGGCGGAGAGTGAGAGTGCGGCGGTGAGCAGAAGACGATTCATAGAGTGCGGCGATTTTGTCGGGCGTTGGACGGAAGGCAAGTGCGGAGGCTTGAACTGAATACTTTCGGTCTGAGAGGGCGCAGTCTTCAGTAAACAGAAACCAGTTTTCAGCGGATCAGACCGCCACCTTGCGCTTCGCCGGGTCGGGTTGCTGGCGGTAGAAGACGGCGACGTGGCCGACGATCCAGATCAGCTGACTGCCGGTCTTCTCCGCGAGTTGCGGGGCGATCTCCTTCCGCTCGTCCTTGAAGGCGGCGAACTTGATTTTCACCAACTCGTGCTGGGCGAGCGCCTCGTCGAGGCTCTTGATGAAGGCGTCCGTCGCGCCGGCCTTGCCGAGCGCGAGCACGGGGTAGAGCAGCTGGGCGAGACCCTTGAGTTTGCTGTTGGTGGAGTTGGAAAGCGCGGCGCTCATGTTCAGGCGCGCGAACGTAGGCGGGCGGGACGGGATTTCGAGCAACGTCTCGGGCGTTTCAGCCTGAAGTTGAGGTCACTGGCGAATGCGTGGGCAGCCAGCGCGACCGCAGCAGGGCCAACGCGGTGCCGGCCCCAAATAGCAGGTAACTTCCGAGCACGACCAGATAGCCGGCGGGCGCACGCGGCAAACCGGGCAGGCGGACCAGATCA
>JBJTAU010000370.1:0-5252 GCA_046090965.1 Limisphaerales bacterium
CTTGTTCACCTGCCGGACATCGAGCTCCTCCAGCTTCGGCCACGTCCGCAGCAGCTTGCTGATGCACTCCTCGCGATAGGCCTTGGTCCGGGGCTTGAGGGAACGATCACCGTGCAGCCGCGTCCGGTAGGTTTTCAACGCGTCCTGGACGGTCATCTTGCCACCCGCCACCGTCGTCGCATTCTCGGCGAGCAGGCGCTCGGCTTTCTCCAAATCAGCTAAGCGAAACTTGGCAATCGAGAGCGTCGTGGTCTGGAGGCTCTGGCGAATCAGCTTGCCGCCGACGCGAATCCTCGCAAAATACTTCTTCGATGGAACGTATCGGACCAAGTTTGCATACGGCGTCTTCTGCCACGCAACCGCCCCGGCTGGTTCAGCCGGAAGCGGGCTTGCGCTTTTGCGTTTTCACGCAGGCAGTATCAGATTGCAGTATCAAATGGTCAATATCGGGTTTCCAGATATGGTGTAAGTCGTTGCAGTTAAACGGTTGGAGAGGTGGCTGAGTGGTTTAAGGCACACGCCTGGAAAGCGTGCGTGGGTAACACCACCGGGGGTTCGAATCCCCCCCTCTCCGCCAAGTTCATGAACCCCCTGTGAACATTGGCACTCCTCGGCCACCCGTGACTTCATTCTCTTCGAATCAGAAATCAAAGTCAGAGTGAGAACGTCGGTCACGGAGGGTGTGACCCGCCTTTTCGGTTAGTTCTTCTCCGTCGGGACTGCGAAGGCGTGACGGCTGGCGGAAGGGGTAGGATTCGAACCTACGGATGGGTTACCCCATCTCCTGATTTCGAGTCAGGTGCCTTTAACCACTCAGCCACCCTTCCGAAGCGTCTGCGAGGCGGGCGAAGTTTGCCGAAGTGCCAACCCGCCGCAAGCCCATTCGCGGGCAGCGTTTCCCATGCTTCGGAAATCCTGCTTGCCGGGTTGGCGGTGTATGACAAACATTCCGGGCGTGTTTCCAAGCAGCTCCAGCAGGATAACTTCGTGGGTAGTGCTGGGCGGGCTGTGTCTGGGCGGCGGGGCCATGCCAGCTTGAGCACTTGGCATCCGCATCGCCGATCAGGATCCCCTGGCCACTGCGCGTGGGAACGCTTTCGCCGCGACGGCGGACAATCCCTCGGCCGTCTACTACAACCCGGCCGGGCTGACGCAGTTGGAGGGGCATCACGTTCGTTTCGGCGGCTACTCCATCGCGTTTGATTCCCAATTCACTTCGCCCGCAGGCGTGCGTTTCGACACGAAGAGCCGGGTGGATTTCGCGCCGCAGTTTTACTACGCCTACGGAATGAAGGAACAGCCACTGGCATTCGGCGTGGGGCTGTATGCGCCATACGGGTTGGCCTTGGAATGGCCGAACAACGCGGAGTTCGGCCTGCTCTATGGCAAGATGACTCATCTCTCGCTCAACCCGGTCGCAGCCTGGCAGCTGCATCCCACATTGTCCGTGGCGGCGGGGCTGACCTTGAACTACTGCGACACGGAAATCCGGCAGGAGGCGACGCGTAATCTGCCGGGCGCGGTGGGCAATGGCGTGAATCGGTTCAAGGGCAACGACACGGATGTGGGCTACAACCTGGGTGTCCTCTGGCAGCCGTTCAAACAGCATTCCGTGGGCGTAAACTATCGCAGCCCGACTACGATGGGCCTGACCGGCACCGGCACGATCTCGGGCACGGGCGTGATCGACGGCACCGGGCCGGCGAGCGCGCGGTTGCCGTTCCCACGCCATGTTGTGCTCGGCTACTCGTTCCGGCCGACGTCCGACTGGAACTTCGAGTTCAACGCGGACTGGACGGAGTGGAGCCGGCTTACGACGGTCACATTCCAGCAGTTCACCGGTGCGACGCCGGTGACGTTCAACTGGCGGTCGAGCTGGTTCTACGAGTTCGGCGTGACGCGCCGGTTCGCCGACGGCTGGCGCGCGAGCGCGGGCTACATCTTCAGTGAGAACTCGGTGCCGAACGCAAATTTCTCGCCGCTGGTGCCGGATTCCGACCGGCACATTTTCAGTCTCGGCATTGGCCGTCAGCAGGCACGCCTGAGCTGGGATGCGGCGTATCAACTGGGCTGGGGACCCAGCCGCAGCATCAGCGGCAACGCGCTGGCCGTGCCCATTGCTTTTGCCCCCGCCCCAACTCCACCCGCCAGCCCCAATGGTCGCTACACATTCCTCAGCCACGCCCTCACCGCTGCGGTCAGCCTTCGTTTCTGAGGCAGGCGCTCCGCGCCCCACCCTCCTCATCGTGGACGACGAAGAGGGGCCGCGGCAGTCGCTGCGCGTCGTGTTCAAGGAGCTTTACGAAGTCGTGCTCGCGGAGAGCGGCCCCCGGGCGCTGGAAATCGCCAAGAGCCGCCGCGTGGATGCCGCCGTGCTGGACATTCGCATGGCCGGCATGTCGGGCACGGAACTGCTCGGCCACCTCAAGCAACTCGATCCGCGCATCGAGGTGGTGATGCTCACCGCCTACGAGACGCTCGAGACCGCGCGGCAGGCGCTGCGCCACGGTGCGTGTGACTATCTGACCAAGCCCTTTGAAATCCCCGTCATCCGCGACGCCGTCGCCTTCGCCGTCCAGCGGCGCGCCTTGAACGACGCGATGGCAGATGGCGCCAAACGCGTGCAGGAACTGCAGGAAGAATTGCGCAACCTTCAGTTGCAGGGCGAGATGGCCCGCTCGCAGAACGAAATTTACGCCAGCGTCATGCACGACATCGGCAGCCCCCCTCACCGCCGTGTCCGTGATGCTCCAGATGGTCAGCCTGGACCTCGAAGCCACCCGTGGCGCGGCGGCCCATTCGGTCAAGGACCAGCTTGCCCGCGTGAGCCAGCAGGTCGCGCGCTGCATGGAGATTTCGCGGCGCTATCTTAATTACGCCCGCGAGCGTTCGACGCAGCGGCAGACCGTGCGGCTCAACCAAGTGCTCGCTGATGTGCGGGAATTGCTCCGCGCCCACCCCAGCGGCAAGCGGCATCAACTCGCCGTCCACCTATTGCCGGCTGACCTGACGATCCGGATGAATGGAACAGATCTGATCCAAGTGCTTTTGAACCTCGCTGCCAACGCCTTTCAGGCTTCCGCGCTGCCACTGCAGGTCGAGATCTTCGGGGAGTATTTTGATGACGCGGTGCCCCCGGCGGTCTTGGCCGATTCACCACGCTCGGTCTTCATCAACCGTGAGGGCTTTGTCAACGAACCACCGATCGTGGCGCTGCGCGTGAGCGACACCGGACCGGGCATTCCCGACAGCGTTCTGCCCAGAATCTTCGATAGTTACTTCACCACCAAGTCGCCGGGCGAGGGCACGGGGCTGGGCTTGGCGATCGTGCGTCGGCTGGTCTCCGAGGCAAATGGCGGCATCCACGTCCAGACCGAGCCGCAACGCGGGACAACCTTCACCGTGTTTCTGCCGGTGGAAGTCGGCTGAGGCCGCGCTCCCGGCCAGCGGCAACATTCAGCTCGACGGCTTGGAATACTCCTCTTCCAGCTTCTTCGCGCACTCGGGGCAGATGCCGTGCGACGCTTTCACGCCCGTCTGCTGGGCGAAGTGCTGCTCGATGGTGAACCACTTTTGCTCGACCTCGATCTTGCGGCACCACGCGCAGACGTGGAGGAAGGACTCCAGGTAGCTCAGGCGCGAGACGATCAGGTAGATTTTGTAGGCCGAGAAAATCCAGAGCAGGATCACCACGCCCGACTTCGCCGAAACCTCCAGATAGGTTTCCGAGTTTTCGTCGCCAACGCCAAGCCGCTGCCAGAACCCGAACAGCTTGTCTGCCCACAGGACCATCACAATGGTGAAGAACCCCAGCGCGTGCCAGAAGAGCGCCTTGTGCCAGTGGACCTCCTGTTTTGGTGGCGGTGGTGCCTTTCTATCAGCCGCGCCTTCGAGCGGGTCGGTTGAAGAGTCTATGCGGTAGTTCGGCGGCCGTCCTGACGGCACGTTCAAGTTTGCTTGGGCAACCGGCGGGCTGGCGTCGTCGTCTGGTTCTCTGGCCTGTCGGGCTGCCGTTGCCTGATGGCGCAAAGTTTCCTCGCCCAAGCCAAATGGCCAGCCCAAAAAGTTTGACCGGAGGGCTCGAAAACCTGCGTGCGCAACTTACCCGGAGCCGTCAGCCTTCTGCCCACCGAGCATTCCCGAGCGCTTCAACCAGTTCCGCCATCCCCCAGACCCGTTGCCGCGCGGCCAGTTCATCCGCCGCGCGCCCGTGCTCCAGCACTGCGTGACGGATGAACAAGCCAGTGTCCTCACGTGCGAGCGGTTGCGCGAGCCAGCCGCCGAGATAACCCGCCAGCACGTCGCCACTACCGCCTTGAGCGAGGCCGGCATTGCCTGACGAGTTCAGGAAAAGCTCGCCGCGTCCGCGCCCGATGAGCGTGTGCCGGCCCTTCAGCACCACCCAGCAACCACCCCGCGAAAGCGCGATCTCCCGGAGCACCGAACCACGCTCCGCCCGCACGCGGGATTTCGCCACTCCGAGCATCGCCGCCGCCTCACCGGGATGCGGCGTGACCAAGCGCGGCGCATCAGGATGCGTCGGCCCCGGCGGCAGCCAGCCGAGCGCGCTCGCATCCGCGATGACTGGCAAAGGCGCGTCCTGCCATAGGCGAACCGCTTCGCTCACCAGCCCCTCTGGCACATCCGCACCGGCGAGTCCGGGCCCAAGCAAAATCGCCGAGCACGACTTGGGTAATGCCGCGCCTTCCGTCCAAGGATGCACCATCGCTTGTGCGAGTTGCGCTGCCACCGCCGGATACGCCCGCTCCGTCGTGAAGACACTCACCAAGCCCGGCATCGCCCGCAGCGCACCCTGCGCCGCCAGCACCGCCGCACCGTGATAGCCCACGCTGCCGGCAAGAATCACGAGATGGCCGAACGTGCCCTTGTGCCCGCCCACCGGACGCGGCAGAGGAAAACCCGCGAAGTCTTCCGGCAACGTCCAGTTCAACTCCGTCGCGAACGGGCACGGCACCAACCCGATGTCCGCCGCCACCTCCAGCCGACCAGTGAACGGCGCGGCGTCCGGGCGCAACAGCCCCTGCTTCATCGCGCCGAACGTCACCGTCACTGTTGCACGCACCGCGTCGCCGAGTGGCTCGCCCGTGTCCGCGTCGAGGCCCGACGGCACGTCCACGGCGAGGATGGGCGCGTGCGACGCGTTCATCGCCGCCACCAGCTTCAGCCCGTCGCCCGCCAGCGGCCGGTGCAGACCGATGCCGCCCAAACCCTCCACGAGGCGCGCGCCTGCA
>JBJTAU010000371.1:0-9118 GCA_046090965.1 Limisphaerales bacterium
AGACGCTCAACCTCATCGTGCAGCTCGAAGTGCGGGTGGACGGCGAGCCAGTAGATTCGCCGGAGGGACTTCTCGTGCTGTTGCACAAGCCCGCCGGTTATGTCTGCTCGCACGACCAGACGGAGGGCCCGCGCGTCTTCGACCTGCTGCCCCACCGCTGGCTCGAGCGCAACCCGCCGGTCACAACCGTCGGCCGGTTGGACAAGGATGCGACCGGCGCACTGGTCATCACGGATCAAGGCGACCTGGTGCATCGGTGGACTTCCCCAAAGCGCCATGTGACGAAGCTCTACGAAGTGACCGTGGACCGCGACCTCGACGCGCGGTTGGTCGGCGTGTTCGCGGCGGGCGAGCTGCGGCTGGACGACGAGCCCAAGCCGTGCCTCCCGGCGAAGCTGGAAATCGTCGCCGCCCGCGAAGCGCGGCTGGAGTTGACCGAAGGCAAGTATCACCAAGTGAAGCGCATGTTCGCCAGCCAGGGCTGGACCGTCACGCGCCTGCACCGCCGTCGCTTCGGACAGTTTGAGCTGGGCGACTTGCCCGCGGGCCAGTGGCGGCGGCTTGCGCCGGATGAAACCCGGTGAGCGATTGCTCAGGCGAACTGGGGATGCGCCCGCAGCCGCTCCCAAGTTTCCGTCGTGAGGGGAGCTTGCCTATACTTGGCCTCGTGGAGCGGCTCGGCGCTGGTGGAGCGGCGAGCGCGGTCGAGCCATTTGCGGTTCAGCGGTTCGTCCAGCAGCGCGAGGCTGTTCGCGGCACGCGTGGTTTCCTCCTTCTCACCCGTCGCGTGACCGACTCCCACGTAGAAGCCCGCCAGCAACCACGTCACCCGCAGCAGCGTGGCGCGTGAGTAGGTGGGCATCGCGCACGGGCGCGCGGGATCGAGCCGGCGGAAGAGACTGGTGAAGAGCGGGAGGGTCCACATCTCCGGGTTCTTCGCGGGGGAAAAGGCATCGAAGAGGATGGCGCTCGGAGCGGGGACCTCTGGTGGCGCGGATCGAAGCCATGTCGGGAAGTCGCCGACTTGGACCTGCCAAGAGACGCACAGCGGGCCGATGGTTTGCTCGGCCTCGCCCTCGGCCAGCAGGGTGGTCACCAGTTCTTCGAAGCCCTCGAAGTAGCCGAGTTCCGCCGCGTGCTTCAGCGCGAAGCGCAGCGGCTCCAGCGTGTGGTCGAAGCTGATGAGCCGCACCCGGCAAGCCAGATCACGCGCAGCGCGCAGGACCGTCAGGGCGTTCGCCGCCGCGCCAAGACCCACGTCCCAGATCACGAACTCCCCCCGGTGGGCGGCCAGCCGCTCGCGCAGCCGGAGCTGCCGCACGTAAAGCGCCTCCGCCTCCGCCACCGGGCCGATGACGGGATGAAACGTCTCCGCCGCCGCGTGCGAGCGGACGCTGCGGACGCCATTGGCGAGGGTGACGAGACTGTAGCCGGGGGCCGACACGAGCCGGAACGGTAGCAACGGGCTCCCGGCGTGGGAACGATGAAGGTGGTCGGCACCCGTTGCCGGCTGGTGCGTGTTTTTCCTGCGCGATGCGCGAAGGCCGCGCGTGTGTGAGCGGGTCGCGGCGAAGCGGCGCTTGAATCCCCCGCAAAACCCGCGCAGTGCCCGCTGGCAAGGCCATTGCTGAGTGACACTCGCTCGTCGCCCGCGAGCAACCGGGGCAAGTCCGGACTGCTTTGCCCAACCAAACCAACGGTAGTCCCGGGCGACGTTGCCGGGCGAGAGTGGACGTGCTGGGGCATCAGTTCACGTCCGCAGCGGAAAATCCGCCGGCAACGTCGCTCATTTTGAAGACGGAGTCGGTGCGTTTCCGTCAACCAACGCAAGAGTCACATGGCCCGAACGTATCCAGAGTCGCGAACGACCAGTCCGATCACCGTCCCGGTGGTCTGGCGACGGCGGCCGCGCGTCCATCAGATTCCGGTCCAGTTCATCACCTCGCCGCCACCCGCAGCCGAGCCGCCTCGGTTCAACGCGCCCGAACTGGCCTGGCTTCCCCGTCACGAGTCAACGGATCCGCAAGGCGAGTCCTGAAGCGTCCCGAGAGAGAGCGGAGCGCGGCAACGCCGAAGCCGCAATCATCAGCGGACAACGCGGCTGGGTGCGCGTTACTTCGCGAAGGCGGCGCTGTTCTTGCGCCCGTAACTCTCGAGGAGGGCCAGCAGGTCGAGGAGGTCTTCCTTGTTCAACGCGTCCACGAGGCCTTGCGGCATGGGGGAAATCTTCGAGAAGGCGCGCTTGGTCACGTCGGCTTTCTTCACCGTGATTTTTGTGTCGGGCTGGAGCTGGTTCGGCACGAGCACGAGCGTGTCGCCGGTCTCGCTCATGAGGCGGCCGGTGTGGTCGTCGCCGTTCTTGAGCCAGACGGTCGTGTTCTGGAATTGCTCGGAGACGACTTTGCTTGGATCAAGGATGCTCTCCAGCACGTCGCGCCGGCTGAAGCGCGCGCTGACCGCCGTGAGGTCGGGACCGATGCCGCCGCCTTCAATGCCGAAGCGGTGGCAGGCAAGGCACTGGCCGTCCACAAAGGCCTGGCGGCCTTTCTCAAAGTTGCGGCCTTTGAGCGGCTTCGCGAGGTCGGCCTCGAAGTCCGCCATCGTCCACGCCTTCACGAAGCTGCGCGTCTGCGGCTTGGGGAAGTCGCTCACGCCATTGCGCCGGGACGGGGCGCCGGCGGGCAGGCTGGCGAGCAGCGGGGCGAGTTCGCCCTTCTCGGCGTCGGTCAGGTTGCTGGTGGCTTCCTTGAGGAAGTTCTTGAAGAAGTTGTTGTAGCTGCTGCCGTGACCGTAAGGGCGGCCGGCTTCCTCGAACCACTTCACCGTGTCACCCTGATGCGCGGCGGGCGAGCGATCCTGCGCCCAGTAACCGAGATACTCCTTGCGCTGGTCGGGGGTCCAATTCTTCGCCGTGCGCAGGTGGAAGAGGTAGTGAATCATGTCCTCCTGCGTGAGCGCGCCGGCCATGAGCGACAGGGTCTTGTCCACTGCGCCGGGCGCGCCGAGCGCGATAAGCACTTGGGAAAGCTCGCGGTTCACGAAGTTGCTCTTGTTCGGGTAGCTGGTGGAGAGCTTCTCGGTGGCGAGCTTGACGACATCGGCCGAGGGCAGGCCGTTGCGGGCGATGGAGACTTGGATGACGCGGAGGTTGTCGAGCTGCTGGCGCTCGGGAAGCGTGGCGAGTGGCCACTTGCCGAGCGCGCGGAGGCATTCGTCCTGAGCGGACTTGCCGCCGAGGCGGGCGAGGGCGAGGAGCGCGGCGAGCCCGCCGTCAGCGGTCTTTTCCTCCAGCGCGCGCGTCTGCCAGGTCGTGACGGGCTGGGCTTCGAGGGCGATGCGCGCGGCGTAGCGAAGGGCGCGGTCGGGGCTGTTCAAGTGCGGCCAGATGAAGTCCAGCGCCTTGGGGTCGGCCTTGCCGTGGAAGGCTTCGAGCTTGCGGCGCAGCGCACGGGCTTCGGCACCTTCCTTGTTCGGCTCCCACGCGGCGGCGGTGGATTCCTTGCCGGTGTAGGTCACGCGGTAGAGGCCGGCAGCGGTGCCGCGTCCGCCGATGGTGAAATACATCGCGCCGTCGTCGCCGATGACGAGGTCGGTCACGTTGAGCGGGGGCTTGGGCTCGCCGGGTTTCACCAGACCGGCGGGAGCAACGAAGTTCTCCCACGTCGCCGTGTAGCTCGCGCCCTCGGGCTTGAGGTGGACGGCCATGAGGCGGCCGTAGGTCCAGTCCATGATGTAAATGGCGCGCTGATACGTGGCGGGGAACTTCGCACCCTTGCCGTTGCTCACGCCCGTGGGGCAGCCGATGCCGATGTCCACGACACTGCCCAAGCTGTCGGCGTGATAATCCGGCCACTTGCCGGTGCCATAGCGCCAGCCAAACTCCGCGCCGCTGGTGGCGTGGTTCACGCGCGTGGCGCGATACCACGGCATGCCCCAGTCCCATTCCATGTCCGCGTCAAAAACGAACAGCTCGCCGTCGGGGTTGAAGGCGAAATCAAACTGGTTGCGGAAGCCGCCGCAGTAGAAGTCCCAGTTCTTCCCGTCCGGGCTGACGCGGCAAACGTAACCGCCCGGAGCCATCACGCCCGTGGCGTGGCCGTTGCCATCGGGTTGGCGCGGGAGGACGTGGTCCTCGGCCCAGTTCTTGTGTGGCGAAGTCGGCGCGAGGTCAGCGGGCGGCTTGGTGTGGTTGCCGGCCATCACGTAGAGGTTGCCATCGGGGCCAAGCTCGTCGGCGTGCGGGCCGTGCTCGCCGCCGCCAGGCAGCGCCTTGATGAGTTCAATCTTCGACCACGTGTCGCTGCCGTCGTCGGTGATGCGATATAGTCCGGAAGCGAACGAGGTCGAGTATTTGTTCACCACGACCCAGAGCGCGCCGTTGGCGAAGGTCATGCCTTGCGCGTCGTAGAGCGGCTTGGCGATGAACTCCCGCTTGGCAACCTTGCCGTCCTTGCCCAGCGTCACGCGCAGCAGGCCGCCATCGGGATTCGCCCCGCGATGCTGCGGGCTGAGGATGAGGCGGCCCTTGTTGTCCTTGCAGAGATTGACCCAGGAGCCTTCCTCCGGCTCGGCACTGATGAGCAACTCCGTCTTGAAGCCGGCCAACGTGTAGAGTTGGTCGGCCGGCGTGGCCTCGCGTTTGCCGGCCGCTTTGGGCGCACCTTTCGCGCCCTTCGCGCCACCGCCGCTGAGGACGTCGCCCCACGGCTGCGCGCCGAGCTTGGCGACAGAGATAGGCTTCTCCCAACCCTCCTTTTTGTAATCCGCCGTCTGCCAGCCAACGATATCTTCGCTGTGCGCCAGCCAAGTCAGGTCGGTGACGATGCTCTGCTTCTTGCCGTCGGCGAAGGTCATCTCCAACCGCGCCACGGCACCCGCCGCACCGCCGTGGTTGATGCCGCGAATGGCCAGAATGTTCTCGCCGGTCTTCAGGTCAGCCGTCACGTCCACGGCGACGGCCTGCTCCCACGAGACGATGGTGGCGACGGACTTGGCGTTGACGAAGGCAGTGCCTTCATTGTCCACGGAGGCGGCGAGCGTGGCCTTGGTGGGCTTGGCGTCGAGTGTGAAGGTCTTGCGGAAGAAGCGGCGCTCGTAGTTGCCGGGAGCTTTGCCGCCGTTGGCGTGCCAGATCCACTCGGGGGTCTGGGCGGCGGCGATTTGGGCAAGCGCGAAGAGGACGGCGAAGGTGCGGAGGCAGACAGCGTTCATGGTTTTGAAAATGCCCTGAACCGACGGCGCGTTGGAAGGGCTAATTCAGGGCCGGGCGCGGGGCGGGAGACGGAGATTTATCAGGAGGGCAGGAAGGCAGGAAATGGAGCTTCCTTTGTCTGTCTCTTCCTTTGTCTCCCTCCTGCCTTCCTGCTCTCCTGATAAGGTTTCTCAATCCCTCCAGCCGGGAATGGGCTTGGCACTGCGCAGGGTGTTTGTTTCACTCACGCGCGCATGAAACGTCTCCTAGGTCTTTCCTGGTTCGTCGCGGGCTTGGTGTTCGGCCTCGATCCAGCGCGGGCGCAGGAGCAGTCGGAGCGGTGGAACTTGGAGACCACGTCGAAGGAGGGTCGGGTCACTTTCGGTCAGGGCGGCTTGGCGCAAGGCAGCGGCGGCGTGCACGTGCGCTACTGGAGCAAGACGGGCAAGGAAACCGAACTGACGGCAGACAAGGTTCAGTTAAATCAGGCCACCGGCGACATCAAGGCCGAGGGCGCGGTCTTCCTGCGCGGCGAGGGGCACTTCTGGCGCGGCGAGCAGTTCGACTACAACTTCAAGACCAAAGTGATGAAGGCCGCCGAGTTCCGCACCGGCACGGGGCCGTTCTTCGTCGGCGGCCTGTCGCTGGACACGGACAAAATTTCGAACTGCAACGTCGCCACCAACGCTATCTTCACCACGGATGACCTCGCCGATCCCGGCTACCGCATCCGCTGCCGCAAGCTCACCATGATCCCCGGCAAGAGCATCGAGGCGGAGGATGCCACGCTGCTCATCGGGAGCGTGCCAGTAATGTATTGGCCGAAATACTCGCGCAACTTGGCGACGCACGGTGATTACTGGGTCGTCACGCCCGGTTACCGGAGCCTCTACGGGCCTTACGTGCTGGGCACGTATCACCACGCGTTCACGACGAACTTCAGCACCGACCTGCACCTCGACTACCGACAGAAGCGCGGCATCGGCATCGGGCCGGACTTCAACTACGACGCGGGCCGCTGGGGGCAGGGCGAGTTCAAGTTCTACTATGCGCGCGACGACGCGGCCAACACCAACAGCCTCGGCGGTGCGCTCAATAACGATCGCCACCGCATCAGCTTCTCGCATCGGGTTGAGATTCGCACGAACCTCACCGTCAAGGCCGTCGTCCGCGAGCAGAGCGACGCCTTCATCATCCGTGACTTCATCGAGCGCGAATACCAGAAGAACATCCAGCCGAGTTCATTCCTTGAGGTGAACCAGCTCTGGTCCAACTGGAGCCTCAACATCCTCGCCCAGCCGCGTATCAACGACTTCTTCGAGACCGTCGAGCGGCTGCCCGACGTGCGGTTCACCGGCTTCCGCCAGCAGATCGGGGTCACTCCGATCTACTACGAGAGCGAGAGCTCCGTGGGCTATTTCAAGCACGCGTTCGCGGACAACATCAAGCCTGACGTCGCCGCGTGGCGGGCGGACACCTACCATCAGGTGCTCCTACCGCAGCAGTTCTTCGGCTGGCTGAACGTCACGCCCCGTGTCGGTGGCCGGCTCACCCACTACGGCGAGACGGAGGGCTTGGGCGCGACCGCCAGGGAAGCAAACCGCGGCGTCTTCAACACTGGCGTGGAAGTGACGCTCAAGTATCACACCACACTGCCGAACAAGGAAATCCCCTGGCTCCAGGCCAAAGGCATCCGGCACATCATGGAGCCGGGCATCAACTACGCCTACGTCCCGTCCCCCAACCGCCTGCCGCCGACGCTCCCGCAATTCGATGGCGAACTGGGCAACCTGCGCCTGCTGCCCATCGAGTTCCCCGACTACAACGCGATTGACGCCGTGGACAGCCAGAACGTCTTCCGCTTCAGCCTCCGCAACGTCGTCCAGACCAAGCGCAATGACCGCATCGACACCTTGCTCAACTGGTCGCTCTACACCGACTGGCGCGTGAAACCGCGCCTCGGCCAAGGCACTTTCGCTGACGCCTTCTCCGAGCTCGACTTCAAGCCGCGTGACTGGCTCACGCTCACCTCCGAGACGCGCTACGACATTGACAACGGCCACTTCCGCATCGCCGACCACCGCGCCACCATTTCCCCCGAGGATCACTGGAGCCTCGCGCTGGGCCACCGCTACGTGCGCAACGATCCGCTTTTTCTCGGCGCTCCCGGCAACAACCTCATCACCTCGGGCATCTACTACCGCATCAACGAGAACTACGCCTTGCGCACACGGCACTTCTTCGAGGCGCGCGACGGGCGGATGGAAGAGCAATACTACACGCTCTACCGCGACTTCCGGAGCTGGGTGGGCGCGCTCACCTTCCGCGTGCGCGACCTGCGCAATGGCTCGCAGGACTACACCATCGGCGTGACCTTCAACCTCAAGGCCTTCCCTCGCTACAAGCTCGGCCAGGACAGCGACAACCCGTCCATGCTGCTCGGCGGCTAGCGCTACTTCGTCCGCAGGAAGGCGATGACATCCGCCACTTCCTGCGGCCCCATGCCCATCTGCTCGGCGCTCAACATCAGTGAGCGGCCCAGCGGTTTCTTCTCCTTGATGCGGTTCTTCGGGACCGTCTGCGTGGTCGCGCCGGTGGACATGATGATGACCGGGTCGGCGTCGGCGCGGATGAGGCCGTGGCTGACGGTGCCGTCCTTCAAGGTCAGCTCGTGGCCGCCGAAGCCGTGCGCGATGTCGGCGCTCGGCTCGGTGATGGAGCGCACCAGCACTTCGAGCGGGTTGCGCGCGGCCCAGCCGGTGAGGTTCGGGGCGAACTCGACGCCGTCGTTGCCGATGCGGTGGCAGGTGTAACAAGCCGTCGCAATCTGCGCGCCGCGCTTGGCGTCGCCCTTGAGCTTCGCGACGGCGTCGGCGGTGAGCGGCTGCGAAATCTTCGGCGGCTCGGGGACGGTGATGCTAGTCAACGTGATCTTGTCCGGATCGTAAATGCCGCGCGTCTTGAGCGCGTTTGCCAGGCCGTGCGCGCTCCACCGCGAGTCCTTCAAACTCAGGAGCCACCAGATGGCGTCGGCCTTGATGGCTTTGTCGGTCTGCGCCGCGATGTCGAGCATTGCATCCGCAGCGGCGCGCGTGTCGTTGAAGGCGATGGCGGTCAACGCACGCTTGCGCTCGGCGTCGGGCAACGACGCGGCGAGTGCACGGGCTTGAAAGTCCGCGATGGCTTGCGGCGGATGCAGCCGCCACGCGAGCCAAGCCCAGCGCGGCTGCCACTTGAGCGGATCGCTGTTGCCCATCGAGGGCTTGAGCAAGTCGTAAGCGGCGGCTTCGCGTCCGCGCACGCTCAGGCCGAGTGCGTCGAGGTAGGTGCGGTCCTTGCCATCGAACCGGTGCGCGAGCGCGATGAACGCCTGCTGCGCGTCCTGCGTGTAGAAGTTGCGGCCCTCGCCCATCGTGCGCCAGACGACATCGCGCAAACCCAGCGCAGCCTCGCGGCGGATGGCGGCGGACGGATCGGTCCAGACTTTGACCGACTGCCACGAATACCACGGGCCGTCGTTCGTGCTGCTGCCGCGCATGTCGCCCTCGAACGGATGCGGCAGGCCGCTGCCGGTGCGGTCCTCGAGCTGGCGGATCGCGCGGAAGGTCGCGAGGCGGACGTTGTCATCCTTGTCCTCCATGAGTTGGAGCAGTCGGGCCTTCGCGCGCGGCAGGTGACTCAAGAGCCAGATGGCGCGGGCACGAATGTGCGGTTGCTCGTCCTTTACCAGCTTCTCCAGCGCCGGCTGGGCTTTCGCACCGAACTCCTTCACGGCCGAGAACGCCGCACCGCGCACGTTGACCGCCGGGCTGCGCAACGCCGCCACGGCGCCGTCGGGCGTGGTGAGGTCCACCTTCGGCACCTTCGGCTTAAAGCCCTTCGGCGCGATGCGGTAGATGGTGCCGGCGAGCGTGTCATCCATCGTCG
>JBJTAU010000372.1:0-20354 GCA_046090965.1 Limisphaerales bacterium
CAGCCCGGCGACGTCGGCATCATGGTCCGCTACCAGTCCAAGGTCGCCGTGTTCCGCGCGACCGTGCCGCTGGGCGCGCCGGTGCAGCACCTGCCAGTCGCGAAAAACTTCATCGATGAACTCGTCTTCAAGAAACTCAAACGTATCGGCCTGCCGCCCAGCGAACTCGCCGACGATGCGACCTTCATCCGCCGCGTAACGCTCGACCTCGCCGGCCGCCTGCCGAACGCTGACGAAACCACGGCGTTCCTCGCCGACAAGTCCGCCACCAAGCGCGAGGCCCTGATCGACCGCCTGCTCGCCAGCGGCGACTACGCGGACTACTTCGCGAACTACTGGGGCGCGCTGCTCCGCAACCAGCGCTCGTCCATCAACGGCCGCACCGAGCCGTATATGCGCGGCACCTTCGCCTTCCACTCGTGGATTCGCGACAGCCTCGCCAGCAACAAGCCTTACGACCAGTTCGCCCGTGAAGTGGTCGCCGCCTCGGGCGACATCGGGCAGAACCCGCCCGTCGCCTGGTATCGCCAGGTGAAGACCGCGCAGAACCAACTGGAGGACACCGCGCAGCTCTTCCTCGGCCTGCGCCTCCAGTGCGCCCAGTGCCATCACCATCCGTATGAGAAGTGGAGCCAGGCCGACTATTACAGCTTCGGCGCGTTCTTCAGCCAGGTCAGCCGCAAACCCAGCACACAACCCGGCGAGGAACTCGTCTTTGCCAAGCGCAGCGCCCCCACCATGGCGAACAAGAAGAACAACGTCGCCCTCAAGCCCGCCGGCCTCGGCGAGGCGCCGCTCGACATTCCCGCCGACGAGGATGCCCGCCACGCGCTGGCCGACTGGTTGAGCAAGAAGGACAACACCTTTTTCGCGCACTCACTCGTGAACCGCTACTGGAAGCACTTCTTCAACCGCGGCCTGGTCGAACCCGAGGACGACATGCGCGAGACCAACCCGCCCGTGAATCCCGAACTGCTCGACGCGCTGGCCAAGTCCTTCATCGAGTCCGGCTTCGACCTCAAGAAGCTCGTCCGCACCATCGCCACCAGTTCGACCTACCAGTTGAGCGCGATCCCCAACAGCCACAACGCGGGCGACAAGCAGAACTTCTCCCGCTACTATCCCAAGCGCCTCAGCGCCGAAGTGCTCTTCGACGCCATCAACACCGTCACCAAGTCCGAGGCCAACTGGGCCAACCTCCCGGCCGGCACGCGCGCCGTGCAACTCCCGGACAACAGCTACAACTCCAGCAGCTACTTCCTCCAAGTCTTCGGCCGACCTGACTCCGCCAGTGCCTGCTCCTGCGAGCGCTCGCAGGACGCCAGCCTCGCGCAGAGCCTCCACCTGCTTAACTCCAAGGACATCCAGGCCAAACTCACTGCCGAAAAGGGCCGGGCCGCCGTCCTTGCGGCCGACGAGAAGCGCCCGGACGAAGCCAAGGTGAACGAACTCTACCTCTGGGCCTTCAGCCGGCAGGCCGAGTCGAGCGAAGCCACCACCGCGAAGGAACACATCGAGAAGAAAGTCACTAAGGCCGCCGATGCCGACGCAAAGAAAAAGGCCAAGCGCGAAGCCTACGAGGACATCGTCTGGGCGCTGGTGAGCAGCAAGGAATTCCTGTTCAACCACTGATCGCAGACCGCCGCGATTGGGATCAGAACGGAGAACTTGCCTGCGCGGGCGGGGCAATGGCGCGTATCGTGCGCTTGACCCGCAGCATCGCTTGCTTTATGTGTTGCGCACCAACTCCTTAAAAGCCCAAAGCCCCCATCGCCTATGACCAAGCGCGACATTGTCCTCCGCATCAGCAGCGAAACCGGGATCGTCCAGCAGCAGGTCTTGGACGTGGTGCAGCGAACCTTGGACCACATCACTGAAGCGCTCGCCCGGGGGCAAACGGTGGAACTGCGTAACTTCGGCGTTTTCGAGGTGAAAGTTCGCAAAGCCCGCATCGGCCGTAACCCGAACGCACCGGCCACCGACGTGCCCATCCCGCCGCGAGCCATCGTGAAATTCAAAGCCGGCAAGGAAATGCGGGAAACCGTCATCAAGCTTAGTCCCCCTGCGACACCTCCCGCGGCACCTCCCGCAAGTTGAGGGGCCGGCGCGCTCGCACCGTTTTCGCCAGCGGACAAATAATCGCTTGCCCGACCCCCGCGTGGTTCCTACAGTCCGCGCCGCGGTTGCACCCGTAGCTCAATTGGATAGAGCATCTGACTACGGATCAGAAGGTTCTAGGTTCAACTCCTAGCGGGTGCGCCAATAAAATCAGGGGTTTTCCAAGTAATGTCCAACGAACGGCTTGCTCATTTGATACTGCCATTGGATACTATCGGGCATGAGCAAAGCCCAAAAGCGTGGTAATGCGAAGCCGGCGAAACCAGAACTCTGGCAGAAATCTTCCTACGCGAACCTGATTCGCTACGTGCCCTCCGGCGTTTTTTTCTGCCGCATGCGAGTTCGTGGCGTCCTCATTCGGAAAAGCCTCAAAACCGATGTCCTCTCCGTGGCCCGACTGCGCGCGCTGGCCTTGCGCCAACTCACGAAGATCGGACTGCCGGCGGACATGGAAAAGCGCATCCGCTTCGAGCGCATAGTCACGCCGGCGGATTGGGAGAGCAAAGTGGACATCTATCGCGGCGCGACTTTCAACCTGGCGCACAACTTCATGCAAATACTTCACCTCCGGCCGCAGAACCGCTTCGAGGAATTCGACCGCATGTATCTCGTCGGTGGCGGCACGCATCCGGGCAGCGGCCTGCCGGTGATCTTCGAATCGGCGCGCATCAGCTCCAAGCTCCTGCTTGAAGACCTGAACTGAAAAAGGAGCGAATCCGAGGCCGGGCGGTTGCGCGACGTGCGCCGCCTCATCGGCGAGTTCGAAAAGTTGGTGCGTTGGGCCGGGCCGTGGCGCGAATCGTCTTCGCTCTCTCGCAAGTTTTTCAGACGCGCGTTTTGATGCCACAGGCGCGGAGGGCGCACCAGCCGCGCAAGGCCTCGAAGGCCACGAAAACTCCCGAAGCGGTCAGGGCTATGCCCAGCCACACGGACACCGTGAATCCGAATCCAGCGCCCGCCAACAGTGCCAGCGCGCCGAGGCCGCGGATGAGACGGCCTGTGTTGTCAATGTTACGGGAGAAGAGCGGTTTCATCGTTTTACTTTCCTGGCAGGCCGGCGCAACTCCTCCAAAGCCGAGGAGAGTTCTGCGAGATCTTTCACTTGTTTCGCGTCAATTTTTTCGAGGACTTCGCGGTAGGCCGAGATCGCGCGGCCACCAATCAGGAGCATGACTTCCGGCGGCAGCGATTCGTGCAGCCGCGTCAATTCTCCTTCCAATCGCGGGTCGTCCTCCGGATAGACCAAGCTTAAGGCGACGGCACGGGCGCGGTTCTGGCGGGCCGCACCAGCAATCTCCGCCGCCGGCAGGCTGGCACCGAGGTAGGTCACGTGCCAGCCGAGGTTCGCGGCGGCGGCGCCTACGAGCAGCGCGCCAAGTTCATGAATCTGGCCGGATGGCGTGGCGACGACAAGCACCGGGGCGGTATCCGTCCCGCCGAACGGCCTCGCAGCATGGCCAAGAAAAATGCGTATCACCGCGGTGGCGAAATGTTCATGTGCAGCGGTAATGGTGCCTTCACGCCACAAGTTGCCGATGGTCTGCGCGAGTGGGGCTACCACGCGTTGCAGCAGGCCGAGAGCGCCCAATTCGATAGCGGCGCGTTTCAGGGTCTCCTCGAGCGCGCGGGCGTCGAGGGATTTTACGGCCGCGACGCATTCGTCGAGGAAGGTCGGCGCGCTTGGGGCTGTGATTGCAGTGCGGACGGAGTGGCCGTTGGCACCGTGGGATTCCCTGGCCAGCTCGCGGAGCTTCTCGGTTGGCAGTTTCGCGACGTGCCCGATGCTGTGGCCGTTCTGCGTGATGTCCCGGAGCAGGCTCAGTCGCTCAATCTCCTCGTCCGAGTAAAGCCGGCGATTGGTGCCGGTGCGCTCGGGTTCGACTGCGCCGTAGCGTTTCTCCCAGATTCGGATGACGTGCGCACTCAATCCCGTGCGCCGGGCGACTACTTTGATTGCTTGGTGGGCTTCAGCCATAAAACTAGACAGAAATGTGACAATCCGGCGACGTTTTGCAAGTGAGGATTTCCATGAATTCGATATTCAGTCCGAAAAACGGCGATAATAGCGGTTTCAGCCCCACAAATCAAACCCATCCAAGGGTGTGAAAATTATTTGATACAAACTATTGACAATTAAACCATTGTTAGACATCATCTCGACATGTTCAATGCTGCTTGGCAGCGAGCTGAACATGAAAACGAAACGTGAACATCGAAATGACAACGCAACAGTCGCCCGGCACCGGGGCATCCAATGCCGGTTCGCCAAGCCGACTCGCTTTGCGTTGATCGTCCGGGTTCACACCACAAACACAAACAAAACATCCCATACGAACCATGAAAACCATCCGCACCCTGACCCTCACTGCCATAGTCGCCGCGTCCAGCTTGCTGGGCGTAGCTCACGCTGAACCCAACGACAAGGCCAAGGACATCGTCGCCGTCGCCTCGGGCAACGGCAGCTTCAATACCCTGGTCGCCGCCGTGAAAGCCGCCGGTCTCGTCGAGACGCTGCAGGGCCCTGGGCCATTTACCGTCTTCGCGCCGACCGACGAAGCCTTCGCCAAGCTGCCCAAGGGCACGGTGGAAGACCTGCTCAAGCCGGAGAACAAGGCGAAGCTCGTCTCCATCCTCACCTACCACGTCGTGGCCGGCAAAGTGATGGCCGCGGACGTCAAGACGATGAAAGCCAAGACCGTGAACGGCCAGTCGCTCGACGTGAAGGTCGCCGACGGCACCGTCACCGTGGACAAGGCCAAGGTCGTGAAGACCAACGTGGCCGCCAGCAACGGCGTCATTCACGTCATCGACACCGTGGTGCTGCCTAACTGAAAGCTCCACTGCGGGCGGAGAGCACTCGGCTCTCCGCCCCGGCAACTATGACCCACAACTCAACCAGACTATCATTGCCACGACTCTTGAAACTAAAAACTGACTTCATCTATGTTCCAAAAAATCGACTACTACTTCCTGTTTGCCTCGTTCGCCAGCTTCGTCGCCAGCGTTGCTCTCTGGTTCCTCGTCAACCGCGACTACGGCGCCTATGTCGGCCTCTGGGTGCCGAGCATTCTCAGCCTCTGGGTTGGCGTGCGCGTTACCCTGCTCGCTTGCGCCACAACCAACCAGAACCGGAGAAAATAATCATGTTCACCTATCTCTTTCCCATCTTCGCCTTCGGGCTGGTCATCACGGGCGTCGTGTTCCTTGGTCTCCAACAAGCCTCTGACTGGGCCAAGGATTTGGCCGCACAGAACAGCAAAATGGAGCCAAGTTTCAAAAACCAGGAAGTCGTTCCGCCGGGACGCAATTCTACTCCGCTCAACCCGCCCGCCAATGTGACCCAGAAATGATCCCATACACCCAGAGCCTCCACATCCTCATTTTCGGAGCGATGGAAGATAATAGACAAAACTATGCAACTGAAATTCGATTGGCTGATTGTGCTGGAGAATCTGAAACGCGGCATCATGGTCACGGACACGACCGTTGAAGGTCCTGCCGGACCCTGGATCATTTACGTGAACCGCGCCTGGCTCAAGATGACCGGTTACGACCGCGCCGAGCTGGCCGGGAAAAACCCGCGATCCTGCAAGGCAAGCACACCGACCGCGCCGTGGTCGGCTCGCTGAAGCAAAAACTCCTGCAGCGCGAAGTCTTTCACGGCCAGACTTGGAACTACCGAAAAAGCGGCGAGCCGTTCCTGATGAACTGGTATTGCTACGCCATCTACGGGGAACGGCCCAAACCGATTTACTACGTCGCCGAGCAGGAAGACGTGACCGAACTTGAAGGACTGCGCATGAAGCAACGGTTGCTCATCAATCCTAACGACGCCGAGGCCCTGAGCTTCTTCTCTGTCCTCGAAGAATGGAAATCCGCCCGGAAGAAACTGCGCTGACAACCAAGTGTGCGACCGACAGTTATCACGACCGTCTCCACCTCACCGAGTGTCTTAATTCCGTTCATCTCACCAAGCTGCTTGCCAATATGAAGACCATGCTCACTGCCTGCCTGTTCCTTGTCTCGATCAGTTCGGTGCTCCAAGCCGGCGACTGGCCGCAGTGGCGCGGGCCGGCGCGTGACGGCCAGGTGCAGGGCGCGCCCTGGCCCGAGAAGCTCGACACCAATCATCTCCAGCGGACGTGGAGCGTCGAGCTTGGGCCAAGCTACTCCGGCCCGATCGTCGCCGCGGATCGCGTGTTCACCACGGAAACGAAGGACAAGAAGTTCGAGGTGGTGACGGCGTTTGATCGCCAAACCGGAAAGCAACTCTGGCGCGCCCAATGGGAAGGCGCGTTGAGCGTGCCCTTCTTCGCCAAATCCAACGGTGACTGGATTCGCGCCACGCCGGCGTTTGATGGCGAGAGTTTGTTCGTCGCGGGAATGCGCGACGTGCTCGTGTGCCTCGACGCCGCGACGGGCAAAGAGCGCTGGCGATTCGACTTCGTGAAAAAACTCGACGCGCCCTTTCCCGATTTCGGCTTCGTCTGCTCGCCGCTCGTGGACGCCGACGCGGTTTACGTCCAGGCGGGCGCGAGTTTCGTCAAACTCAACAAGCGCACCGGCGAAGTCATCTGGCGCACGCTCAAGGACGGCGGCGGCATGTGGGGCAGCGTGTTTTCATCGCCCGTCTTTGCCGCGCTCGCGGGCAAACGCCAGCTTGTCGTTCAAACCCGCGAAAAACTCGCGGGCGTTGATCCCGCGGACGGCAAAGTGCTCTGGGAGCAGCCCGTCGAGGCTTTTCGCGGCATGAACATTCTCACGCCAGTGGCGGTCGGCGAAACGCTGTTCACCAGCACCTACGGCGGCAAGACGCTCGGCTTCAAAGTGGCCCAATCCGACGGAAAGTTTTCGGTGAAACAGGATTGGAGTCACAAAGCCCAGGGCTACATGAGCACGCCCGTCGTGATCGACGGCGTGGCCTACACGCACCTCAAGAGCCAGCGCGTGATGGCCATCGAGGTCGCGACGGGCCACGAACTTTGGACCAGCGACGAGTCCTTCGGGAAATACTGGAGTCTGGTGGCGCAAGGTGATCGCATCCTGGCGCTGGATCAGCGCGGCGTGCTTTACTTGGTGCGCGCCAACAAGCAAAAACTCGACGTGCTCGACAAACGCAAACTCGGCGGCGGCGAAACGTGGGCGCACCTGGCCGTCGCGGGTGATCAGTTGTTCGTCCGGGAACTCAACGCACTGACAGCGTGGGAATGGCAGAAGAAAGTTGCGTCGTTGAAATGACCCATTTGCTTCGCATGAAGAGCCAACGGAAATTCATCGCCATGATCGCAGGACTTGGGACTTTGGTCGGACTGATCGCCACGGGCTGCGGCACGGTGCGCGGCGGCTACGAATCCGCGCCCTACCAAGTGGTGCGGGCGAGCGGCAAGTTCGAGGTGCGCGACTACCCGGCGTTGACCGTGGTGGAGACGCCGATGGCCCGCGGCAGCGACGGTTCGGACGGCAGCTTCAACCGGTTGTTCCGGTTCATCACCGGCGGCAACGAGGCCAAGCAAAAGATCGCCATGACCACGCCCGTCTTCATGGCCGGCAGCGAAACCAACGCGACGATGGCCTTCGTGATGCCGGCGAAAATGAAAGCCGGCGAAGTGCCGAAACCCTCGGATGGCGCAGTGACCGTGCGCGAACTGGCGGCGGGCCGCTTTGCGGTGCTGCGTTACAGTGGCGGACGCAGCGCAAAGAACGAAGCGGAGTCGCTGGAGCGCTTGCGATCGTGGGTGAAGGCGGAGAGTTTGAAAGAAATGTCACCGCCGGTCTATGGCTATTTCGACCCGCCGTGGACGCCCGCCTTTCTGCGCCGGAACGAAGTGATGCTGCGCACCGAGGCCGCCCGGCCGTGAAGGCCTCGCATCTGATCCCACATCGCCACCACTCTTGATGCACATTCACCTGTCATGAACGACCCTGCGAAGGGTTTGTATTTCATTGCCGGCGGCACGGGCGGGATCGGTTCGGAAGTCGCCCGGCGATTGCGCGCCCAAGGTTCGGAAGTCGCCTTGGCGTCGCGCAATGAAGCGCGCCTCGAAGAGCGTGCTCGCGAGTTGGGAGCGCGGCCTGTTGTCATGGAGGCCACTCAATCGGCGTCTGTGGCCAGCGCTTTTGAAACCGTGGCCGCAAATGGAACTCTACTGGTCGGCGTCGTCAATTGCATCGGCACGATTCTCCTGAAACCCGCCCACCTCACCTCCGACGAGGAGTGGCTCACCACGTTGCACACGAATCTCACAAGTTCGTTTATGCTCCTGCGCGAAGCGGCGCGGCGCATGATGACCTCGGGAGGCGGCTCGATTGTTTTCTGTTCCACCGTGGCCGCGCACCGTGGCTTGTTCAATCACGAGGCGATTGCCGCGGCCAAGGCCGGAATAGAGGGCTTGACGCGCGCTGCCGCGGCCACCTACGCCCGCTACCAGATTCGCGTCAACTGCGTCGCGCCCGGATTGGTGCAGACGCCGTTGAGTCAGTTCCTCAGAGCAAACGAAGCCGCGCGCAAGGCTTCCGTGGCCCTGCATCCACTCGGGCGCTTGGGTGAACCTGGCGACATCGCGTCGGCGATATGCTGGTTTTTGTCCCCCGAACAAAAGTGGGTTACGGGCCAAGTGCTTCACGTGGACGGCGGTCTGTCCACCGTGCAAGCACGATAGGACTGTCTCCACCGGCGCGCATGAACTTTCATCCCGAAGCCCGTCCACGTCACCTGGTGCTGGTCCTTGGCGACCAGTTGAACCAGGATTCGGCCGCCTTTGATGGTTTCGACCCGGCGTGCGACGCGGTGTGGATGGCGGAAGTCGCCGAGGAAAGCACCCACGTCTGGTCGCACAAAGCGCGAATCGCGATGTTCTTGAGCGCCATGCGGTATTTTCGCGATACGCTCCGCAGCCAGGGTGTAACGGTTCACTACCGCCAGCTTGACGACACGGCCAACGGCGGCTCGTTTCGAGGTGAGTTGACCGCCACGACCAGCCGGCTCTGCCCGCAACGCCTGATCTGGGTCGAGCCGGGCGAATGGCGCGTGCAGGCGAGCCTTGAAAACACCGCGCGCTCGCTGGGCATGGATTTCGAGGTCCGGCCCGACCGGTATTTTTTCTGTTCGCGCGAAGAGTTTGCCCGGCACGCCAAGGGGCGGAAGCAACTGCGGATGGAGTTTTTCTACCGCGAGATGCGGCGCAAGCATCGGGTGCTGATGGACGAGGACGAACCCGCCGGCGGCGCGTGGAATTTCGACGCCGAAAACCGGGAGAGTTTCGGAAAGGAAGGCCCGGGCAAGGTCGAAGCGCCCGTGGCCTTTCCTGCGGATGCGCTGACCCGCGAGGTGTTGGCGTTGGTGGAAAAAAACTTCGCGAAGCATCCCGGCAGCCTGGCGAACTTCGATTGGCCGGTGACGCCGGAGCAAGCCCGCGCGGCCTTGGACGATTTTGTGGCGCATCGCCTCCCACGCTTCGGCCTCTATCAAGACGCGATGTGGGTGGGACAGGATGAGAACCAATCAGCCACGGCGCTTCGTCAACAAGCGTTTCTCCATCACTCGCGCCTTTCAGCGGCGATGAATCTGAAGCTGTTGAATCCGCGAGAGGTCGTGGCCGCAGCCGAGAAGGCTCATCGCAAAAGCCGCGCGCCGATTGCCGCAGTGGAAGGTTTCATCCGCCAGATTCTCGGCTGGCGCGAATACGTGCGCGGCATCTACTGGCAGTTCATGCCGCGTTACCTTGAATTGAACGAACTGAAGGCTGCCCAGCCGTTACCGTCATTTTACTGGACGGGCAGAACCGACATGAATTGCCTCCGCCACGTCGTCGGCCAGACGCTTGAGTTCGGCTACGCGCATCACATTCAGCGCCTGATGGTGACGGGTCTGTTCGCGCTGCTGCTGGGGGTGAAGCCACAGGCGGTGCACGCATGGTATCTCGCGATGTATGTGGACGCGGTCGAGTGGGTGGAATTGCCCAATACGCTGGGCATGTCGCAGCACGCCGATGGAGGTCTCATGGCCAGCAAGCCTTACATCGCGAGCGGCAAATACATTCAGCGCATGAGCAACTACTGCTCGGGTTGCCGCTACGATCCCGCGCAGCGCACGGGACCTGCGGCGTGTCCGTTCACGACGCTCTACTGGGACTTCCTCCTGCGCCACGAAGCCATGCTCACGAAAAATCCGCGCACGGTCATGCAGGTGCGCAATGCCGCACGTCTCACTCCCGCCCAGCGCCGCGAGATCACGGACAGTGCGCTTCAACTCTGCGCTGCCATTTCTTCTGCCAAATGACCCAGCGCATTGCCATCATCGGAGCTGCCGTGATCGCATCAGCGTGGGGCGCCCGCCGGCGGACCCCGGCACCCGTTATCTCACCGTCCGAACCCTCTATTCACTGACATCAAATTGATTATGAAAGACACCATGGAACTCACCGGCAAAAAAGCCCCTGCATTCAAGGCCCCCGTCATTGGAGGCAGCTATGGAGAAGGCGCCACCGTCTCCCTCGCTGATCTCAAAGGGCAGACGGTCGTGCTCTACTTCTACCCGAAGGACAACACCCCGGGCTGCACCGTCCAGGCCTGCGCCCTGCGCGACGGCTGGAGTCGCATCCAGAAAAAAGCCTCCGTCTTCGGCGTCAGCGTGGACTCGCCCAAAAGCCACGCCAACTTCATCAAGAAGCAAAGCCTGCCCTTCCCGCTCATCAGCGATGAGGCGAAAGAAATCGTGCAGGCTTACGGCGTGTGGGTGGAGAAATCCATGTATGGCAAAAAATACATGGGCACAGAGCGCAGCACCGTCATCATTGGCCCGGATGGCAAAGTGAAAGCCGTCCTGCGCAAAGTGCAACCTGCCGAGCACCTCGATCTCGTCCTCCAAGCACTTGGCTAGATGACCTGCCCGACCCCTGCGCAGCGTGAGGCCGTGCGACAGCGCCCGGCTGGCTTCTCCGTGGGTCATCAGCGGTGGAACGATCTGCTCTTCGCGCATTGGGAGGTTGCTCCTGCTCAAGTGCAGGCCACCTTGCCCGTTGGCTTGCATTGCGACACTCATGAAGGCCGCGCTTACGTCGGCATCGTGCCATTTTTCATGGAGCGCATCCGCCCGGCGTTACTGCCACCGCTGCCGTGGGTGTCGTGGTTTCTGGAACTCAATGTGCGCACCTACGTCCACGACGACCAGGGCCGACCCGGTGTTTGGTTTTACTCGCTGGACTGCAACCAGCCCATCGCGGTGCAAATGGCACGGCGATTCTTTCGCTTGCCGTATTTTCACGCCCGCATGACCGCCCGACGGAATGGCGACGTGCTTGACTACCAGTGCCAACGCCACGGCTCGCGCGAAGCACGCTATCGCTGGACCGCGGCTAGCGAGACACAGACCGCCGCTCCTGGGAGTCTCGAATTTTTCCTCCTCGAACGCTACGCGCTGTTCACCGCCGGCGGTGGGGGCGGCATCCACACGGGCCGCGTCCACCATGAGCCCTATCGCTACGGCGCAACTGAGGCGAAAGCCCTGAGCACCGAACCCGCGACGCTCGCGGGCTTTGATCTCAAAGGCGAACCCTGCTCCCTGCTCGCAGCAAAGCAGGTCGATGTGGAAATCTTCGCGCTTCAGAAGGTGCCAACATGATAGTCGCTGGCGTGGATGTCGGGGCGGAGAAAAAGGGGTTTCACATCGTGACTCTCGAAGGAAACTCCGCGAAACATTTTCATCGGGAGACCCCCGACGAGGTTCGATCTCTCTGCGCTCGTGCCGGGGTGGTGGCGATTGATGCCCCGTGTGGCTGGGCTTGTCCGGGCGATTCGCCCACCGGTCGATCGCGCCAGGCGGAGCGCGACCTGAAAACGCAGCGCGGCATCCAGTCCTTCTACACGCCGACCCGCGCGCGAGCGCTCGCAAACCAAAAGAGGAACTACGACTGGATGTTCAACGGAGAAAAATTATGGCGAGCCTTTCGAGCGCATCTCTGCGGCAGGCCCATGCGAGTGATCGAAACCTTCCCCCACGGCGTTGCCTGCGCCCTGCGCGGCCAGGTGCTCAGAGCCCAAGACAAGCGCCATGACCGCAGCCACCTCATCACGAGACTCGGCTATCAGCTTGCTCAACCGACTTCGATGGATTACCTGGACGCCACGCTTTGCGCCCATGCCGCGATCTGTTTCGCTCAAGGCAAGATCGAGGAGTTCGGCAACGCCACCGAGGGTTGCATCGTCCTGCCAGCCTGGGGAGCATTGTCTGATTGAGGAATTGTGGATATTCAGCGCAAACTCGAAATTCTGGCCGACGCCGCGAAATACGACGCCTCGTGCGCCTGCAGCGGCGGTCGTGTCCGCGACATGCTCGCTACGGAAGAGCGCGAGGCCAAGCCCGCGCCCAGGCATGCGTATCTGGAATCCCTGCGCCGCAAGAGCAAACCCGAGACGTGAAAGGCGTGAAGAAACAACACCTGCCGGAGAAAATCTGCGTGACTTGTGGACGCTCTTTCCTCTGGCGCAAGAAGTGGGAGCGCGTGTGGGACGAGGTGAAGTTATGCAGCGTTGGCTGCCGGCAACGCGCCCGCCAAAGCGCGCACTCGTTGACGCAGCGATAGAATTCGCTGGAGGCGTCATCCTAGACAGCCACGAATTGGCACTGTTAGTTTTGCCGTGGTCATGGTCTTGAAAGCCGGTTTGCACTTTATCGTGGTCTCTCCAAACAAATCCCCATAATCTCCGGACATGCAAGAATTGACCATCTGCCTGCATGCGATTGTGGCCGCTTCGATCTTCTTTGTGTGGGTGGTGCGTTACAACAACATCATCAGCGAGTTCAAGCAGTATGGCCTGCCGGACTGGCTGCGCGATTTGGTGGGAATCCTCAAGCTGACTTCCTCATTGCTGTTGCTGCTGGGGATTCAGCGCGCACCCCTGGCGGTCATAGGCGGCCTGGTCATTGCCGGATTGATGGCCTGCGCTTTTGCGATGCATCTGCGGGTAAAGAATCCCCTGTTCAAGATGCTACCCTCGCTGACCCTGCTGGCGCTCTGCCTAATCATTGTGGCCATCAACTACCGGCTCATCAACGGGTGAAGGGGACCAGGTTGCACACCGTTTCCCGGCGCTGTCAGCGTCTTGATGGTTCTGGAAAGCGGCTGTTAAGGCGCAGTGGCGACCAGGTGTTTCTCCCGCAACGAATTTTCTCTGCCAAGTTGATTTTGTAACCTACCCGTGTTGAATGTTGCTTTAATTCTTTGCTCGGCCGTTTCCTTTCTTGGATACGGCACGGCGTGCTTTCTATCCAACTCTCTGAAACAGGAATTTGTCCGATACCGCTTTGGTTCGCAGCGCACGCTGATCGGAGGATTGCAACTGTGCGCAGCCGTCGGATTGCTGGCCGGCCTGAGCCAGCCGTGGATGGGGCGCGCCGCTGCGGGCGGCCTTGCCTTGATGATGCTGGTCGCGGTCGGGGTCCGGATCAAAATCAAAGACACGCTCCTGCAGACGACCCCGGCGCTGTTCTATCTGGTGCTGAACACCTACCTCTGTCTGGCGGCATTCTGACCAACCACTCTCGCATGATCTTTTACGAGAAGGGCGCTTGAACTCCTTCGGATCAGAAGGTTCAAGGTTCAACTCCTTGCGGGTGCGCCAACAGAACAAGGATTTCTTGGTAGTATTTGCGCCGCCCTGAACCCGCGCACCCCAGACCCGCCGCCATCATCCAAGTCACGGAGTCTTGCTGATGGGATAACCCCGCCACAGCCACTCCAGCGCGTGCGGCAGAATTTGTGGCCGTGCGTTGCCGATCCCGTGGCCCGCATTGAGGCAGTAGAGGTATTGGTAGTGATATCCCTTGGCCTTCAGGACGGTGGCCATCCGGTGGTTGGCCTCTACCCAGTCATGCATGCCATCGCGCATGACGTTGGGGTTGAGCAGATCGCGGTCCCCGACCGCCATCCAGATGCGAAGGGGTTTTCGAGGACTTTCAAGAATGAGCTTGCTATGAAATCCCCAGGCCCCGTCGGGCGTCTCGGGGTTGAAGGGCCACTGCTGGTTCACGAAGGTGCCGGAGAAGGTCAGCACGCGGTGATACCACTCCGGGTGATACCACGCCATGATGAGCGCCGCTGAACCGCCCGAGCTGTTGCCCATCGTCGCACGCCCTTCAGGATCCTTGGTCAACTTGACGCCGTAGTTCTTCTCCACCAAGGGCAGCACTTCATGGTCGATGAATTCGGCATACAAGCCAGACATAGTGTCGTATTCGCGGCCGCGCTCGTGGCCTTGGGCGTCACCGCCGCCGCTGGAAATCATGATGGCGATCAGGGCTGGCACGCGCTTCTGCGCGATGAGGTTGTCGAGGATGCGGGCGAGGTTCATGTCCGGTTTGCCCAGGCCGGGACCATCGTGGGTGACCAGGAAGGGTGCCGCCGTGCCCGGCACATACTGAGCCGGGACGTAAACGGTGACGGTGCGCTTGTAGTCAATCGGGTGCGTTTCCACGATCAGGGTCTTGGGGTTTTTGGGATCAACGGTGCCGAAGACGTTCCGGGCAATGCCGGGGTTGAAGCGCTGGCAGTCCTTCGAATCGATGCTGAACTGCTGCACCTTGCCCGCCGGCACGCCGGCCATCTCTTTGGTTTCGGGAGCCGCCGCATACTCGGGGCCGACCAGAAAGTCCCCGTCTGCGTCAACGGGCGGATTGACTCCGGGCTTCCCATCCAAGCGGGTAAACTTCGGCGAGCCAGGCGCATCAAACGGGCGGGTTGGTGGCTGGGGGCGATCCTGCTTTTTCGGCGTGGCCGGCTTCTGCTCGGCGCTGAACGCAGTGAGGGAGAGCGCGGCGAGGCTGAAGAGGAGCACTTTGCGGATGAAGTTCATGGGCTGGGGAGTTGGTGACGTTGCAAAAGGTGGCCCAGCCTATTCCAACTCGGGCTGCAATGTCACCAACCCGTTAAGCAGATCTGCATTTGCATTTCCTCGGCTTGAGTCCTACAAACCTCCCACGCAATGAAACTGACCGCTCTCTCACCCAACCTCATGACGCATTTTTCCCGCACACTGCTGGCGTTGGCCGCAGGTAGCACTCTAACGCTGGCCGCTGAATTGAAGTTCGCCATCACGCCGAATTTCTTCGACGCCAAGCCCGGGGATCAGCCCATCGGGGCGTGCCACGGCGGGTTGGTCATCGACAAGGCCGGCAATCATTACGTCACCACAGACACCAAACGCGGCATCCTGGTCTTCTCCCCGGCCGGCAAGTTCCTGCGCGCTTTTGGCCCGTCCCACATCCACGGGTTGGAAATCCGGGAGGAGCAGGGCGTGGAATACATCTACGGCGCCCGGCCTACGCAACACGAGGTGATCAAGCTCAAGCTCGACGGCGAGCAGCTCTGGTCCATCGGGACGCCGGCCGACCCGGAGATATACAAGGCAGGCGTCAGCTTCAATCCCTGCGCGGTCACGGTTGGTCCCGATGGCTCCATCTACGCCGCTGACGGTTACGGTGCGAACTACGTCGTCAAGTTCGACAAGGATCGCAAGTTCGTGAAGGCCTTCGGCGGTCGGGGCGTGGAGGAAGGGAAGTTCAACACTTGTCACGGCATTGCGCTCGATTCGCGCGGTGAGAAGCCGCTGCTCCTCGTCTGCAATCGCAACAACAACCGCGTGGAGCATTGGGACCTTGATGGCAATTTCGTGAAGGTCATCCAGAAGAATCTAAGGATGCCTGCCGCCGTCCACATTCGCGGCGATTACGCGGTCTTTCCGGAGTTGCAGGGCCGCGTCACCGTCCTGAACAAGGACGGCAGCATCGCGGCCCAGGTGGGTGACAATCCCAATCCGAAGCAGCGTGCGGCCTTTGTCCTGCCGCAGGAACAATGGACGGACGGCATCTGCAACTCACCGCATGGCGCCTCCATCGACAAGGACGGCAACTTGCTCGTGGCGGAGTGGAGCCAGTTCGGCCACCTGCACAAGTTCAGCCGGGTCAAGTAACCTGCGCGGGCGAGGAGAAATAGTTGTCGTTGACGGGCGCTCTGGCAATACGACGCCACACCTCACGCCTTCCTGCCCGGCACCGCCGACAAAAAAGTCCTCTTGGACCTCCTCGACGACGCCACCCGCCTCAACACCGGCGCCCGCCTCTACCCCGCCGAAACCCTCCGGCCCTCTACATGGACTTCCACTCCTTCTTCCACACCCACAACCCCGACGCCTTCACCCAGCTCGGCCATCCGCCCCGCACCCCAATGCCCTGGTGGCCCCATGTGTGGAGCTAGCAAACCCGCGTCCGCGTCGGCGACGACGGCAAAGTCCCCGTCGGCTCCCAGCGTCACCCCATTGACGCCCCACCCACTCCACCGTCATCCGCTGCCTCCGTCCCGACGGCGACACCCTCTACGTCCGCCACGCTCCCGACCCAAAAGCCAAACCCATCGTCCTCCTCCACGTCCCGGTCTTCTGACCCAGTCCAGTTTTGATCGCACACTCTTTTCCAACTTTGACTGCTAGACGACAAAAGAAACGGCCGGCGTTGCCGCCGGCCGTTCGTGAGCTTACAGGAAGCGAAGGGTTACTTCGTCTTCTTCTCTTCGTTGGTGCCGCCGCACTTCTCGCAGTTCTTGCCGTTCTTGGCGGCTTCGACGCAGCAGGCGTGCGTGCAGGTCTTGCCATCCTTGGCAGCCTTGACGCAGCAACCGCCCTGCTTGCCCGGAGGGGTCTTGGCCTTCTCATCCTTCTTGTCAGCCGCGACAGCGAGGCTGGCGGTGAGGGCCACGGCAAACGCCACGGCAGCGAGCACTTTGACGAACTTCATAGGTTGTCCTTTCTTACCGACTTTTTCGACTTAGTTGGTCTGACCATGCCACCTCCCGCTACTGGCACCATACCAGCAGCGCGGCAGCGAAGGTATAGACGGGCGGATGGTTGCCTTATTCGGGGCGGCCTGTCCACACGGAATTGAACCTCCGAATTGAACCTCCGTCTTGTGCAGAGTCTTTGGCAGTTGAACCAAGGGGGGCGACGTGTCAGTTCTCCCCCGCACAGTGGGGGCTCATTTAGTTTCCGAGCCCGCCTTTACGACGTTCCCAAAGTTGACATTGGTATTCGCGCTGCTAACTTTCGGCCCAAGCGCGTTCGCAAAAGGCAATTGTGGACGCGTCAGCAATCATAAACTAACCCGCCTTCTGCCCTGTCCACCCGCGCGACAAAGAAAGACAGTCGCATGAAAGTTCAACAGTCACGGAAAGGTGGCTTTACGCTCGTGGAAATCATGATCGTGGTCGCCATCATCGGCCTGCTGGCCGCCATCGCCATCCCGAATTTCGTGAAAGCGCGCGCCACGGCCCAGAAGAACTCTTGCGTCGCCAATCTCAAGCAGATTGACGGCGCGGTGCAGCAGTGGCGCTTGAAAATAAGAAGGCCTCCACAGACACCTACGCGTTGTCTGACACCTCCCTGCTGGGTTACTTCAAGGGTTCTGTTCTGCCATTTTGTCCAGGTGGAGGCACCTACACTCCGGGTAGTTCAGTCGCCATACCGCCGACCTGCAGCCAATCCGCGCTCGGGCATACCCTCTAGATCTGGACCACGCTAGCTCGGGAACCAATCGCCGCCATGCTTCCGTTGTGTGGGAAGGTTGATTGGGTCGCATCTGGCGGATACTCATCCGGGCTCAACCGTCGGTGGACACCACACTATCAATCGAGAACCTGCGCATCGAATACCGCAGTCGTGACCTTGGTGAACCCATCAAGATCGCGGTGCGCGGGTTGAATTTGCGCGTGGGCCAAGGCGAGGTCTTTGGTTTTCTCGGCCCCAATGGAGCGGGCAAGACCTCCACGATGAACGTCTTGCTGGGCTTCGTCCCGCCCACCAGCGGCACGGCCCGCATCTTCGGCGTGGATGTGCGGGAGCCAATCGCCCGCCAGCGCATCGGCTATCTGCCCGAACTGACCTATTACTACAAGTTCCTCACCGCCGAGGAGCTGCTTCGCTTCTACGCCGGCATCTTCCAGCTTCCCAAGGCCCAGACCGAGGCGCGCATCGACGCCGTTCTCAAGCTGGTCGAGCTGGACCATGCCCGCAAACGCCAGATCAAGACCTACTCCAAGGGCATGCAACAACGCGCCGGCCTCGCCCAAGCGCTCATCAACGACCCCGACCTCCTCATCCTCGACGAACCCACCAGCGGTCTGGACCCCATCGGCCGCATGAAGGTCCGGGAGATCATCCAGCGGCTGAAGTCCGAGGGTAAAACCGTCTTCTTCTCATCCCACGAACTCGGTGAGGTCGAGACCGTCTGTGACCGCGTCGCGATCCTGCATCAGGGCGAACTTAAAATTGAAGGCCGCGTCAGCGACCTTGTGCGCGAGCATTCCGCGAATCTGGAGCAGATCTTTCTGAAGCTCATCGAATTTGTCCCACAGGCATGAACACCGTCTGGGCGCTCGCCAAAGTCGTTGTGCTGGAAATGGTCCGGCGGAAGGACTTTTACGTGCTCTTCATTCTCACCGTGCTCCTCACCAGCACGGCGGGCAGCATCAATCTGTTCAACGACCGCAGCATCGTCCGCTACCTCAAGGAAATCTGCCTGCTGCTCATCTGGGTGTCGGGCCTGGTCATCGCCATTACCTGCACCGCCCGGCAGATCCCCGCTGAACGTGAGCAACGCACCATCTTCCCGCTCTTGGCCAAACCCGTCACCCGCGCCCACTTTCTGCTCGGCAAGTTCCTCGGTTGCTGGCTGGCCACCGGTCTGGCGCTGGCCCTGTTCTACCTGTTCTTCGGCTTCATCAGCTTCAGCCGGGAGCACCAGTGGCCGGTGTTGAACTATCTTCAAGCAGGCTGGCTCCACTGGATGATGCTCGGGATTGTTGTTGCGTTCACCCTGCTCGGCTCCATCGTCTTCGCCGCGCCCTCGTCGAACGGCACCATCTGCTTCGTGTGCGCTGCCGGAATGCTCCTGCTGGGCCGGCACTTGAACAAGGTCGCCCTGAGCCTGGCCGAACCGCTCCAGTCGCTGCTTTACGGCCTCTATTTCATTTTGCCACACCTCGAACTCTTCGACGTGCGCGACCTCATCATCCATAATTGGGAGCTGATTCCCGCGGGGGTCGTCGCTTTGGCCACCCTCTACGCCGCCGCCTACACCGCATTCTTCCTTTTGGCCGCGTGGCTGGTTTTCCGCCGCCGCCCGCTGAACTGACATGCCTCCCGTCCTGCCCATCGCCCTTGCGCTCGCCATCGCCCTGGCAGCGGGCGGGCGCTTTTTGCTGTGGCAGCAGGCCAGCGCCAAGGACACCGGTTCCGTCTTCGCGCTGCTGCTGGGCGAAAGCCGCCGCGCCTTCGCGGACCAGGTCTTCCTCAAGGCCGACGCCTACTTCCATCAAGGCTACTATCCCTCCGTCTTCGATCTCGCCCTCCCGGACGGCAAGACCCACATGGCGAAGGAGACAGAAGGCCACGACCATCACGACCACCACGCCGAGACCAAACGCGAACATCGCGACTGGCTGGAACGCTTCGGCAGCCACTTCTACCCGGCGGAGCATCGGCACTTGGAGCGTTTCGGCGATTCGCGCGAAATCCTCCCCTGGCTCCGGCTCTCCGCCGCGTTGGACCCGCACCGGGTGGACACCTACACCGTCGCCGCTTACTGGCTGCGCGAGCGTTTGAACAAGGTCACCGACGCCGAGGCCTTCCTGCGCGAGGGTCTGCGCGCCAACCCCGGCAGCTACGAAATCCTCTTCGAGTTGGGCCGCCTCTACGCGGAGAACAACCGCGACGTCCCCCGCGCCCGCGCCGTATTGGAACTCGCCATCGAGCGGTGGCTCCGGCAGGAGGCGGTCAAACCCAACCCCGACGAACTCACCTACGCCCACATCCTGGCCCAACTCGCTGCCCTGGAGGAAAGCGCCGGCAATCTCGACCGCGCCCTCACCCACTTCACCCGCCTCCAGCGGGTCTCTCCCTCGCCCGATGCGATCCAGAAACGCATTGACGAGCTGCGCGCGAAATTGGCCCGTCCGAAGTGACCGGCCTCACCTTCTGCGGCTCAATTGGGGAAATATGCGTGTCGTGGTGCGATCAAAACTGGAATAGGGCTATTTACATTGTTCCCCCAACCCCAACCCCAATCCCTTGTGGTTCTGTGCCGCCGACCAGTGTTTGACAGCGAACTGGTGCCAACGCCAGCGACTGCTCGATCAAGCGGTAGAAGAGCAATCCCCGGGAGCGTGACCGCCGTCGGTTAAAGCGGAACACAA
>JBJTAU010000373.1:0-3194 GCA_046090965.1 Limisphaerales bacterium
CAGCACGCCGCTGGCTCCATCTGCCCGCCGCCCCCTCCCCCACACCCGCCCCCCCGATGGGGGCGAGGGAACCAGCGCGCCGACTTAGCTGCACCGCGCGCCATCCAAAGAGCATCGTGACTCCCGACGCCCAACCTCCAAGCCCTAGCCCCGAGACGCCAGCCCCCATCGCCGCCGACTGGCTCGCGCCGCGCCGCTTCGCCCGCGTGCTCGCGGCGCTACTGGCCGTCACCTTCTGGCGCGTGCTCTTCGGCGGCGAAGCGTTCTTCTATCGCGACTACGGGTTCCTCGGCTATCCGTTCGCGCACTTCCATCGCGAGTGTTTCTGGAACGGCGACTTCTTCCCGCTGTGGAATCCCTACGTGAACTGCGGCGCACCGTTCCTCGCACAGTGGAACACTCTCTGCCTCTATCCCGGCGCGCTGATTTACCTGCTGCTGCCGCTGCCGTGGTCGCTGGGGTTCTTCTGCGTGGCGCACCTCTTCCTCGGCGGGATGGGCATGCGCGCGCTGGCGGAGCGGTGGACGGGCAACCGCTTCGGCGCGGCGGTGGCGGGCGTGGCGTTCGTCTTCAGCGGGCTGGTGCTGGGCTGCGTCATCTACCCGAACTACCTCGTCGCGCTCGGCTGGATGCCGTGGGTCGCGCTCGCGACGCGGCGCGCGTGGCAGGAAGGCGGGCGAAGCCTCGTCCTCGCCGCGCTGGCCGGCGCGATGCAGATGCTGTCCGGAGCGCCGGAAATCATCTTGCTGACGTGGGGATTTCTGGCAGCGCTGATGCTGGTGGAAGGAAAAAGGAAAAAGGAAAAAGGAAAAAGTGCCGAAGCCTCCGAAACTCCCGACGCACCGGCCCCTCCTTTTGCCTTTTGCCTTTTGCCTTTTGCCTTCCGCTTTACTGCCGTCGCCCTGCTCATCGCTGGCCTGTGCGCCGCGCAACTCCTCCCCTACTTCCAGCTCCTCTCGCTCTCGCAGCGCAGCGGGGACGTGGTGAACACCTTCTGGTCGCTGCCAGGCTGGGGCTGGGTGAACCTGTTCTTCCCGCTGTTCATGAACTTCCAGACCGAGCAAGGCGTGTTCGTGATGATTGGGCAGTCGTTCTTCCCGTCGGTCTATCTCGGCATCGTGCCGCTGACGCTGGCGCTGCTGGCGGTGTGGCGCGTGCGCACGCCGGAGGTGAAGCTTCTCGGCGCGGCGACGTTGCTGGCCGTGCTGCTGGCGATGGGCGACAAGTTCGTGCTCTGGCGCTGGCTGCGCGAGGTGCTGCCGCTGGGTGTGATGCGCTTCCCGGTCAAGGCGCTGCTGCTGGCGGCCTTCACCGTGCCCCTGCTGGCGGCGTGGGGGGTGAAGTGGCTTTGCAACGAGCAAGGCCGGTGCGTCATATCCTCACCCAAACCAGACGAAGAGATCGGGCTTGAACCGATTAACGCCTTTCTGCGTTGCTGCGTGACCCAAGGCGGCTGGGACGTTTTGCGCCTTTGTTTTGGATGCTGCGCTGTGGCCCTAATTGTCATGGCGCAGGAGAAGTTCTGGCCGGTGATGTCGGGTCCGACGCGGGTTTCCTACGCAAAGGTTTTCGACGGTGCCGCTTTCGCTGGCCTGCCCCTATTTGGCGTCGGTCTGCTGTTATATGGCCGCAACTTACGGTGGCAGCAGGTCGGCTTGTTGGGAATGTTGACCCTTATGGCGATGGATGTTGTGCGTCACGCACCAGCCTTCAACCCCACCATCCCCGCCCACGCCTTCCAGCCCGGCCTTGCGCTCGCCTACCACGCAGACAAGGGCGCGCTCACGCCCGCGCCGAAGCTCGGCGAGTCGCGCATCATGCTCAGTCCGCTGGCCGAGCGTGCGCTGCACACGCGCATGGTGCCGAAGTTCTACGACGACTTCGTCGGCCAGCGGCTGGCGTTCTGGGGCAACCTGAACCTGCTCGACGGCCTGCCCAAGGTGAACGGCGCGTCCACGCTCGTGACGCGCGAGTGGAACGACGTGGAGTATTTCCTCTACGGCACCACGAACCCCGCGCCCGCGAACCTCATGGACTTCCTCGGCGTCACGCACACGACCAAGCCGGGCGAATTGATGCAGTGGGAACGGCGCACGAATGCGATGCCGCTGGTGAGCGCGGAGCAAAGGCCCGTCGAGTATCACCGTAACAGCAATGAAAAGCCTGTCCTACTCGACCCCGGCTGGAATCCACGGGAGGTCGTCTTCACCGAACATCAGCGGGGGGCAATCTACGTCACGAACCAAGTGCCGGTAAGCATCCAGTCGGTTCGCTTCCATTTGGAGTGGATTGAGGCGCAGGTGGACGCAGCCGCGCCTTCGGTTTTGGTCGTGGCACAAAACGACTACTTGAACTGGCGAGCTACGGTGAACGGAGCCTACACGCGAATGGAGCGCGCGAACCACGCCTTCCAAGCCATCCCCATCCCCGCTGGCAAGAGCACGGTCCGCCTCGACTATGTGGACTGGCCCTTCCGCATCGGCGCGGGCATTTCGCTGCTCACGCTACTTGGCTGCGCGCTGCTGTGGCGCGGAGGCAAATCCCCGGGGTAGTCCCCACCTCCGGCGGGGCGCGGCGGGCGTCCCGCCCGATGCAGGGGCACGGAAGGCCAAGAAGGAACGGTTGTGTTTGGCACGGCCGCTGTCGCGCCAGCGCCTGCGCCGCGCCAGGCTTCACGTTTCATGACTCTGTCCGCCATGTGCCCGCGGGACGCCGGGCACGACCCGCCAGAGGCGGGTGCCACCCCAGCCATCCCATTTCGCTGGCAGGAGCACCGACATCGCCCAAGGGGCGGAATTCCCGGTTGACAGTTCAAACACTTGTTTGAATTATGCGTTTGAAATGGCTGCCGCCGCCCAACCGAAGCTCGACACCTCCTCCGCCCAGACCCGGCAGGCGCTCATCGAGGCGGGCGGGGCGGTGTTCGCCGAGGTCGGCTTCCACAACGCCACCGTGCGCGAAATCTGCCGGCGGGCGGGCGCGAACATCGCGGCGGTCCATTACCACTTCGGTGACAAGGCGGCGCTTTACGGCGAGGTGCTCGCCTATTACCAGGCGCGCGCGCTTCAGAAATTCCCACTCGACCTGGGCGTGCGCCCGGGCGCCCCGGCGGCGCAGCGGCTGCGGGCCTTTTGGCGCTCGTTGGAGAGGCGCAGCTTCGACCACCCCAGTGAGGCCGGGCAAGGCCAGCTGAG
>JBJTAU010000374.1:0-13802 GCA_046090965.1 Limisphaerales bacterium
CTGCTAGCGCAGTGCGGGACTGCTGCCGGGGGTGGCCTGTCGCAAGCAGAGGGACTCTGTGGCGCCTGCCCCAGCACTAGAAACTCCGGCCGCCCACAGTCAATCTGCCCCCAAAACCGTCGCCGCCCCGCCTGTATCCACGCCCCCGGGAACGCCCCCGGTGGCACCAAGTATTAGCGTCCAGCACTTCAACCAATTGTCGGAGGCGTTGTTGAAATTCCGGCGGGACAAGAATCGAGGCCCCGCGAACTGGCAGGAACTCATCACCACGGGCTATCTCAAGCAAATACCCACCGCCCCGGATGGTCAGCAGTATGTCTTCGATCGCTCGTTGAACGTCCGCATGGTGCCAGCTCGGTGACAGGGAGAAGCCACCTTTGGCTTGAAAACGCCCCGGCTTCCGCTATCCACACCCCAACGCTATGCCGTCCTTCAGTTACTTGGCCCGTGAGGCCGCCTCCGGTCGGGAGATCCGCAACGTCCTCGAGGCTAATTCCGAACAGGAAGCCATCGCCAGCTTGCTCGGGCGCAACATGCTCGTGGTCTCCATCCAGGAGGCCAGCGGCAAGAAGGGCAAGGCCGCCAGCGGCTCCGTGCCTCTGCAGGACCTGGTGATGTTCACCCGCCAGTTCGCCACGCTGATTGACGCGGGCATCGCGATTGTCGGGGCGTTGCAGGCCCTGGCCGAGCAGACGGACAACAAGATCATGCGCGATGTTATCCGTGACATTTGCGCGCGGGTGGAGAGCGGCGACAACTTCTCGGCGGCACTCACGAAGCACCCGAAGACCTTCGAGCGCCTCTACTGCTGCATGGTGGACGCCGGCGAGAAGGGCGGCTTGCTCGCGGAAATTCTCGGCCGTCTGGCGACCTACCTGGAGAACACCGTCCGGCTTCAGAAGAAGGTCAAGTCAGCGATGATGTATCCCACCATCGTCACGCTCGTCGCCGTGACGATCACATGCTTCCTGCTGATCAAGGTCGTGCCCACGTTCGGGGAAATCTTCTCCGGCTTCGGCGCGAAGCTGCCCGCGCCCACGCAGTTCCT
Source organism: Limisphaerales bacterium (assembly GCA_046090965.1). Taxonomy (GTDB): domain Bacteria; phylum Verrucomicrobiota; class Verrucomicrobiia; order Limisphaerales; family SXTU01; genus SXTU01. The sequence continues at coordinate 1,049 of JBJTAU010000374.1, forward strand.
CATTGACCTGTCCGAGTGGATGAAAAAGTGGTGGTGGCTGATCGGCCTGTGCGTGGGCTCCGTCATCTACGGCTGGCTCGCCTTCATCAAGACGAAGGTCGGTCTGGAGTTCTGGGACAAGAACCGCATCCGCCTGCCCGTCTTCGGCCACATCGCGCACAAGATCTGCCTGGCGCGCTTCTCCCGCACGCTGGCCTCGCTCATCCGCTCCGGTGTGCCCATCCTCGAGGTGCTCAACATCACCGCCAACTGCGTCGGCAACGTGGTCATGGAGAAGGCCATCCGCTCCGCCGCCGCGGACATCGAGAAGGGCGACGGCATCTCCGCCGCGCTGGGCCGGCACCCGGTTTTCCCCGTGATGATCATCCGCATGCTCTCGGCCGGCGAAGCGACCGGCAAGATCGACGCGATGCTCGAGCGCGTCGCGGACTTTCTGGACGATGAGATCGAGACCATTCTCGACGGCCTGACCTCGTTGATCGAGCCGCTGCTGATCGTGTTCCTCGGCGTGACCGTCGGCAGCATCGTGATCGCGATGTTCCTGCCCATCTTCAAGATGAGCGACATCATCAACCCGCCCGGGCGCTGACGGAGCTAAGGCAAAATTAAGAAGGTATAAGGCAAAAGGGCCGAACGACTGCCGTTCCCGCCTTTTGCCTTTTTACTTTTACCTTTTGCCTTTCTCCTTCCCCCGTGATTGCCCGCGTCACCCTCGAGATCGCGCTCCGCAAGGAGTTCGACTACGCCATCCCGCCGGACTTGGCCGGGCAGGTGGAAGTCGGCTCGCGCGTGAAGGTGCCCTTCGGCCACCGGTTGGTGATGGGCTGCGTCACGGCGCTCCTCGAGCAGTCCACCCATACGAATCTCCGGCATGTCGCCGGCCTGGTCGGCAAGCAATCGCTCGTCACCCCGCGCGTGCTGCAACTCGCCCGCTGGATCGCGGACTACTATTGCTGCGCGCCGGAGATCGCCCTGAAGAGCGTGCTGCCGGAAGCCGTGCGCCGCGAGCGGGATGGCTGGCGCGAGCGCCTCATGGTTCGCCTGCTGCCCATCACTGGCGAGCCACCCAAGCTGACCAAGCGCCAGCAGGAGATCCTCAACCTCCTGGAAGAGCGCCGCGAACTGCCGCTCCAGGAACTCCTCGAACTCGCCGAGACCACCGCCGAGACCGTGCGCCGCCTCGAGGACAAGCACCTCGTCCTCATCACCAGCCAAGTCTCCGAGCGCGACCCCTACGCGAAGGAAGTCATCAGCAAGACCGACCCCCTGCCACTGAACGCCGAGCAGGCGAAGGCGCTGGCGCAAATCACGGCGGTGATGAATGGCTCGGGTGCTCCCCGAGCCAGTTCGTCCACCGCAACCAAACCCCACGTCTTCCTCCTCCACGGCGTCACTGGCTCCGGCAAGACGGAAGTTTACCTGCAAGCCATCGCCCACGCGCTCGCGCAGGGGAAGGGCGCCATCGTCCTCGTGCCGGAGATTGCGCTCACGCCGCAGACCGTCGAGCGCTTCAAAGCCCGTTTCAGCCACGGGCCGCTCCAGACGCAAGTCGCCGTGCTGCACTCGCACCTGAGCGCGGGCGAGCGGCACGACGAATGGCACAAGATTCGTCAGGGCCGCGCGCGCATCGTCATCGGCGCGCGCTCGGCCATTTTCGCGCCCGTCGAGCCGCTCGGCCTCATCATCGTGGACGAGGAGCACGAGCATTCCTACAAGCAGGAGGAAGCCCCGCGCTACCACGCCCGCGATGTCGCCGTCGTGCGCGGACAGATGGACGCCGCCGTCGTGGTGCTCGGTTCGGCGACGCCTTCGATGGAAAGCTTCTACAACGTCCAGCGCGGCAAATACGCCCTGCTCGAACTCCCCACGCGTGCCGACGACAAGAAGATGCCCATCGTCCGCGTCGTGGACATGCGGCAGGCCGCGCGCAAGGACAAGGGCACGCCCATCTTCAGTGAGGAACTCAAGGAGGCCATCACCAAGCGCCTTGAACGCAAGGAGCAGACGATGCTCTTCCTCAACCGGCGCGGTTACTCCAGCTCGCTGCAATGTCCGCAGTGCGGCTTCGTGGCCGAGTGTCCGAATTGCAGCGTCGCGCTCACCTACCATCGCCGCGCGCAGAAGATTTGCTGTCACATCTGCGGCCACGAAGCTCCGGCCCCGACCGTTTGCCCTGAACCGAAATGCCGCAGCGCCGCCATCCGCTACGCCGGCCTCGGCACCGAACGCGTCGAGGAGACGCTGACGAAACTGTTTCCCCACGCCCGCATCGCGCGCATGGACAGCGATCTGATGAAGCGTAAGGAGGACTACCGCCGCGTCCTCGGCGACTTCAAGGCCGGCAAGACCGACATCCTCGTAGGCACGCAGATGATCGCCAAGGGTCTGCACTTCGAGAACGTCACGCTCGTCGGCGTCATCCACGCGGACCTCAGCCTGCACATCCCGGACTTCCGCGCCGGCGAGCGGACCTTCCAGCTCCTCACGCAGGTCGCCGGGCGCGCGGGCCGTGGCGACGTGGAGGGCGAGGTCTTTGTGCAGAGCTTCACGCCGTTTCACCCGGCCATCCAATACGCCCGCCGCCACGACTACGCGGGCTTCTACGAGCAGGAAATCGAGTTCCGCGAACCGCTCAACTACCCGCCGGCCGCGCGCCTCGCGCTGCTCACCTTCAAGGGACGCAATGAGGAGAAGGTGAAGCTGATGGCCGAGCACGTGACGCGCGAGTTGGAGGCGCTGGCCAGAGGAACAGAGCGACAGAGGGACGGAGAGACGGAGAGACGGAGTGAGAGCGAGCTGTTCCCCCTCGCTCCCTCACTCCCTCCCTCTTTCTCTCCATCTTCAACAAAGCCGCTCCGCGACTTGGTCCTCGCCGGCCCCGCGCCCGCGCCCTTGCTGCGCGCCGAGACCTTCTACCGCTACCAGCTCATGCTGCGCACCAAGCAGATGCCGCGCGTAAGCAAGGTGCTGGCGACTTTGGTCGAATCGCTGGAGTTGCCCGACGACATCTCCCTCACGGTGGATGTGGACCCGGTGAGCCTGATGTAGCGAGCCGGCCGGTGGCTTTCCGCATTTGCAACGCGCCGGGCCGCGCCTAGAGTCCGCCACGATGCGGCGCGAGCCCGTGGCGCAAACCGCGTCGACCGCTTGATTTGTTTTACCGCCATGCCTCCGCCGAACTTCATCAGCCGCCGCGTCTTCGCCGCGCAGTGCGTCGTTGGTTTGGCCGGCGCTGTCCACGCGGCCGAGCCGAGCCGCGCTGGCCGGCGCATTGATCTGGAGATCACGTCGGGCTTCGGTGACGCCCTTGAGGCCGACATCCGCGCCGTGTTGCTCTCAGCGGCCGACGCGCTCTGGCGGCATTGCCCGAACACGCGCTGGGAAGTGCCCGGCTTCCACATTTACCGCGCGCGCCCCGTGCCGATCACGCTGCACCAGCGCCGGCCGGACGGGCGCATTGCCATCGGCCTGACTGCCGAAGGCCGGCACTGGGCGCAATTCGCGTTTCAGTTCGCGCACGAGTTTGCGCACGCGCTCGCGAGCCACGCGGACGACGCGCAGCGCCGCTGGATCGGCGATCACGGCGCGAACCAGTGGTTCGAGGAAGCGCTGTGTGAAACCGCGTCGCTCTTCGCGTTGCGGGCGATGGGCCGGGCGTGGGCGGAGCAAGCGCCGTATCCGAATTGGAAAAGCTACGCGCCCGCGCTCACGAAATACGCGCAGGAACGGCTCGACCAATCCGCCGCCACGCTCGCGCTGGACGCGCCGTTCGGCCCGTGGTTTACGGCGGAACTTGCCTCGCTGCGCCAGGCCGCGACGCAACGCGACAAGAATCTTGTGATCGCGCGCCAGCTCTTGCCGCTCTTCGAGGCGCACCCCGCCGGCTGGGAAGCCCTCACCGCGTTGAACCTCACGCTGGATCGCGACCCGCAGAAAGGGTTCGTCCGTTATCTCGCTGATTGGGAGTTGGCAGCCCCGGAAATGCAGCGGGAGTTCATTCGCAAACTGAAGTCGGTGTTCAACTAACCAGGTTCTCGGGTATTCGCGATTTGCCAGCGGTGGCGCGCATGCTTACCGTCCGCGCGATGAAAGCGGAGTTTGATTCCATCGAAGCCGCGCTGACTGATCTGCGGCGTGGCCGCATGGTCATCGTCGTGGACGACGCCGACCGCGAGAACGAGGGCGACCTCGTGATGGCGGCCGAGCACGCCACGCCAGCGGCGGTGAACTTCATGGCGCGCTTCGGGCGCGGCCTCATCTGCGTGCCCACGACGGGCGAGCGGTTGAAGCAGCTCGGGGTTGAGCGCATGGTGGTGCAGAACCGCGAGACCTTCAAAACCGACTTTCAAGTCAGCGTGGACGCCGCGCACGGCATCACCACCGGCATCAGTGCGGCGGACCGCGCGAAGACGATTCAAGTCATGGCCGAGCCGACCGCGCTGTCCGACGATCTCGTCCAACCGGGCCACGTCTTTCCGTTGCGCGCCAAGCCCGGCGGCGTGCTCCAGCGCGCGGGTCACACCGAGGCGGCGGTTGATCTCGTGCGGCTCGCGGGCACGCGCCCCGTCGGCGTGATCTGCGAAATCATGTCCGACGACGGCACGTTGGCGCGGCTGCCCGCGCTGCGGAAATTCGCGCGGAAGCTCAAGCTGAAGATTTGTTCCATCGCGGACTTGATCCAATTCCGTCGCGCGCGCGAGAAGCTCGTCGAGCGCATCGAGGTTGTGAAGATGCCGACCGATTACGGCGACTTCGACCTCCACCTCTACCGCTCTGCCACCGATGGCCAGCACCACGTCGCGCTCGTGAAAGGCGACGTCGCCCACGCGGACCGCGTGCTCGTGCGCGTCCACAGCGAATGCCTCACCGGCGATGTCGTCGGCTCGCGCCGGTGCGACTGCGGCCCTCGACTCCCGCAGGCGCTGCGGCGGATCAGCGACGCGGGCCGCGGCGTGATTCTCTACATGCGGCAGGAGGGGCGCGGCATCGGCTTGGGCGCGAAGATTCAGGCCTACAAGCTGCAGGAGAAGGGCCTCGACACCGTGGAGGCGAATCAAAAACTCGGCTTCCCGATGGATCTGCGCGAATACGGCATCGGCGCGCAAATCCTCTGCGACCTCGGGCTGAAGACGATCCGCCTGCTCACGAACAACCCGCGCAAGATCGTCGGCCTCGAAGGCTACGGGCTGCGCGTCGTCGAGCAGTTGTCCATCCGCGTGAAGCCGAATCCGCACAATGCGCGCTACTTGAAAACGAAGCGCGACAAGCTCGGCCACTTGCTGTGAGCGCGGAGCCGCACAGCGCGAAAATCCTTCCGCCGCTCACGCCCGGCACGCTCTACCTCGTCGCCACGCCCATCGGCAATCTGGAGGACATCACGCTCCGCGCGCTCCGCACCTTGCGCGAGTGCGACGTGGTCGCGGCCGAGGACACGCGGCGCACCGGGCAGTTGCTCAAGCATTTTGAAATCAGCAAGCCGCTGCTCAGTTACTTCGCCTTCAACGAGGCGAAGCGCTCCGAGGAAATCCTCGAACGGCTCCAGCGCGGCGAGAAGGTTGCGCTCGTGACCGACGCGGGCACGCCGGGCATCAGCGACCCCGGCGAGCGCGTCGTGCGCGCGGCGGTCGCGGCGGGGTTGCGTGTTGAGTCGGTGCCGGGACCGTGCGCGCTCGTCGCGGCGCTGACGGCGAGCGGCTTGGCGACGGACGAGTTTCACTTCATCGGCTTCCTGCCGCACAAGTCCGGCCAGCGGCGCAAGCAGCTCGAAGCACTGAAATCCTTCGCCGGCACGCTCGCGCTCTACGAGTCGCCGTATCGCATCGAGAAACTGCTCGGCGAGCTGAACGAAGTTTTCCCCACGCGCCGCGTCGTCCTCGCGCGCGAGCTGACGAAGAAGTTCGAGGAGTTCCTCCGCGGCTCGCCGACGGAGTTGCTCGCGCTCATCGCGAGGCGGTCGCTGAAAGGGGAGTTCGTGGTGCTGGTGAGCGGGGAGGTGCTGGCGGATGCGGTGGAAGATGGGGGCGAATCTTCGGCGGAGGGAGTGGTCAGTAATTAGTGATTAGTAATTAGTCAGTCCGCCCGGCACGCCAGGACCTTTCGCGACCCACAACTTCGTCAACACTGTGAGCGAGCGGCAGCCGTCGTCACAGGCTGTCCTGCCGAGCAGCTTCCGGTGCTGGGATTACTCGATGCTTGGTATTGGTTTAACCTCATCGAAGGCGCGGATTCTCCGCGTGCTGGCGAGGCAATGGAGCATCTCCTGTCAGCCGAGTTGCGCCCGGCTTTGCGACAGTGGTATCAGAGGTTTGGCGACGACATGAATCCGAACGCAGTAGAGTTTCGCGACCGAATCAGCAAGCTGGCTGGAGCAAGGTTCGGGCCCGAGTGATAAGTCAAAGCCCATCGATTTGATCGTAAATTGAACGCTAGCAGCACGGACGCCCCACTAATCACTAATTACTAATCACTTTCCCATGCCCGTGCCGCGCCCCATCCCACTCGCCCTTCTCGCCGCAGCCATCGCGCTGCCTGCCTGCGCCGCCGAGTCCGCCGCTGGCCACGACTTCTTCGAGAACAAAATCCGGCCGCTGCTGATCGAGCATTGCCTCAAGTGCCACGACGGCAGTGCGACGGACAAGCCCAAGGGCGGGCTCGCCTTGCACACGCGGGACGGCTGGATGAAGGGCGGCGAGCATGGCCCGGCCATCGTGCCCGGCGACCCGGACAAATCGATCTTCATCCGTGCGATTCGTTACACGGACAAGGAGCTACAGATGCCGCCCAAGGGGAAGAAACTTTCCGCGCCGCAAGTCGCGCTCTTCGAGGAATGGGTCCGCCTCGGCGCGCCCGACCCGCGCACGGGCAAGCCGTCCGGCCCGCCGCTGTCCGACCCGAACGTGGTGCGGAACCACTGGGCGTTCCAGCCGGTCAAGGAGCCAAAGGTCCCAGAACTGCCGGGGAAAGTGATTAGTAAGGAAGTAATTAGTAATCAGGCCCAGAAGCCCGCGAGTTCCCCCAAGCTCACTCAGTCACTAATTACTAATTACTCTTCCCCGATTGATGCCTTCGTCCTCGCCAAACTCGCCCCCAAAAACTGGTCGCTCTCCGCCCCTGCCGACCCGCGCACGCTCATCCGCCGCGCTTACTTCGACTTGCACGGCTTGCCGCCTTCGATGGTTGAAGTGGAAGCGTTCGTGGCAGACAAGTCCCCCGATGCTTTCGCGAAGCTGGTGGACAAGCTGCTCGCCTCCCCGCGTTACGGCGAGCGCTGGGGCCGCCACTGGCTGGACGTGGCGCGCTACGCGGACACGAAGGGCTACCTCGCCGGCGACGAGCAGCGGCGCTTCGCCTTCAGCTACACTTACCGCGACTACGTCATCAACGCTCTCAACACCGACACGCCTTACGACCGGTTCATCACGGAGCAAATCGCCGCCGACCGGTTGATGGAGGAGTCCAAAGCCCAAGGTCCAAAGTCCAAAGTCGGCGACGGAACTTCGGGCGCGACCGGTGTCCCTCTGAAACCTGAAACCTCCCACCTTGAACCTCGCCCCGACTCGCTCGCCGCGCTGGGTTTTCTCACCCTCGGCCGCCGCTTCTTGAACAACACCGCCGACATCATTGACGACCGCATTGACGTGGTGACGCGCGGCACGATGGGGCTGACGGTTCAGTGCGGTCGCTGCCACGACCACAAATACGACCCCGTTTCCACGAAGGAGTATTACGGGCTTTACGGCGTATTCGCCTCCAGCCACGAGCCGACGGAGAAGCCGTTGCTCGGCTTGCAGCCCGACGCCACGCAGCACGCGGCGTATCTCGCCGAGAAGAAGAAGCGCGAGGACGAGGTGGAGAAATACCGCGTGGAGCAGCTCGACAAACAGCTCGCCACGCTGCGCAAACGCTCTGCCGATTACCTGCTCGCCGCCGACGAAGTGGACCCGAAGGTCGCCCGCGCCTCGGCGAGCGCGAGCCGGCAGAATCGCGACAAGTATTTCCAGGAGCGCAAGCTCGTGCCCGCCGTCGTGAGCCGTTTGCAGTACTTCCTGGCGAAGGACGCGAAGGCCATTGCGCGCGCCACCGGGGGGTCGGATTCGGAGGAGCTTGCGAACCTCGACGACGCCACTTTCGCCGCCGAGGCCGCGAAGGTGGACATTCAGAATTCGCCGCCCGCCATTCGCAATGCCTTCGCTACTCCGCCCAAGACGATCAAAGAAGTCGCCGAGCGTTACGGCAAGCTGCTCACCGACGCGGATGCCGCCACGCCGCACGCGGACAAGGACAAGGAAGCGCTCCGCCTCGCGTTGCGCGCGCCCGACGCGCCGCCGAATCTGCCCGCGCCCGAGAACGACACGTTGCTCGAGGACGCGCGCCCGCGCTTGCGCCAGCTCAAGGCGAAGGTGGATGAAGTGGACGCCACGCACGCCGGTGCGCCGCCGCGCGCGATGGCACTGCTCGATAATGCGTCGCCCACGCGCCCGTATGTTTTCGTGCGCGGCAACCCGGGCAATCGCGGTCCCGAAGTGGAACGCGCGTTCCTGCAAGTGGCGTCCGCCGGCAAACCCGCGCCGTTCCCCGCGAAGTCCAGCGGCCGGCTCGAACTCGCCCGCGCCATCGTCAACCCGGAGAACCCGCTCACCGCGCGCGTCATCGTGAATCGCGTGTGGGGCTGGCATTTCGGGCAGGGACTCGTCCGCACGCCGAGCGATTTCGGCGTCCGCGCGGACCCGCCGTCGCACCTGGAGTTGCTTGACTGGATGGCGGCGCGCTTTGTCGCCGACGGCTGGAGCGTGAAGAAATTGCACCGGCTCATCATGCTTTCGGCGACGTATCAGCAGGCTAGCGACGACCGCGCGGAATGTGTGAAGGCCGACCCCGCGAACACGCTGCTGTGGAAGTTCAATCGGCAGCGGCTCGACTTCGAGCAGCTCCGCGATTCGCTTCTGCTCGCCGCCGGCAAGCTCGACCTCGCGACCGGCGGGTTGCCGGTGGACTTGACCGCGCAGCCGTTCAGCGGGCGGCGCACGGTGTTCGTCTACATTGACCGGCAGAACCTCCCGGCGGTGTTCCGCACGTTCGATTTCGCCAGCCCCGACGTGAGCGCGTCGCAGCGCTACCTCACCACGGTGCCGCAGCAGGCGCTCTTCCTGATGAACTCGCCGTTCGTGATGCAGCAGGCGCAGGCGCTCGCGGCCCGCGAGGAGTTCAAGGAATTCACCACCGCCGAGGGACGCGTCGCCTTCCTCTACGAGACGATTTACCAACGCCGACCGGCCGCCGACGAACTGGCCATGGCGAAAAAGTTCCTCGCCCAGCCGACGGAAGGCGCTGGTGAAACCGCTCCGAACGCGGGCTGGCACTACGGCTACGGGGAATTTGACGCGGCGGCCAAGCGGGTGAAGCGCTTCACGCCGTTCGCCTTCTTCACCGGCGGACAATGGCAGGTGGGGAAAGATTTCCCGGACAAGGAACTTGGGCACCTGCTGCTGCGCGCGGATGGCGGTCATCCGGGCCGCGACGCCGCGCATTCCGCCATCCGCCGCTGGGTTGCGCCGCGCGATGGCACGGTGTCCATCAGCAGCACGCTTGCTCACGCAAGCGCGCAGGGCGACGGCGTGCGCGGGCGCGTCGTGAGCAGCAGCGCGGGTGTGGTGGGCGAAGCCGTGGCGCAGAATGGTTCCGCCGAGGTCAAGGTGTCCGGCCTCGCTGTGAAGGCCGGCGACACGGTGGATTTCATCGCCGACTGCCGCGAGAACTCGAACTTCGACAGCTTCACCTGGGCACCGAAAGTGAAGTTCATGGACCCGATGAAGCGCTCGAAGCAGTCGCCGCCCGGCGGCTTCGAGGTGGAGTGGGACGCGAAAGCGGACTTCACCAAGCCGCGCCCCGAAGTGCCGCAGCCCTTCGCCGTGTGGGAGAAACTCGCGCACGCGCTGCTGGTCTCGAACGAAGCGGCGTTTGTGGATTGAGAGTGGCCTCGGCGAGGAGATCGCTCGTTACAGCCCCAGCTTCTTGAACCGGTTTTTCACTTCCTTGAAGTGGAAGTCGAGCGAGCAGAGCGCTTCGAGTTCGCCCTTTTTGAAATGTCTGGCTACGGCGGGGTCGGCCTTCAGCACGTCGAGGAAGTCCGCGTCGTCGCGGCCGGCGTGTTTGACTTCCCAAGTCTTCATCGCGGCGTCTTGCACGAGTTTGTAGGCGGCTTCGCGGGTCAGGCCTTTGCGGATGAGCGCGAGCAGCACCGTCTGGCTGTTCCACATGCCGAGCGAGAGGCCGAGGTTCTTCTTCATGTTCGCCGGATACACCACGATGCCGTCCATCAGGCGCGTGAGCAGGCCGAACATGTAATCGAGCAGCGTGCAACTGTCCGGGAAGATGATGCGCTCGACGCTGCTGTGGCTGATGTCGCGCTCGTGCCACAGGGCGACGTTCTCCAGCGCGGCGATGGCGTTGCCGCGCAGCACTCGCGCGAGGCCGGTGAGGCGTTCCCACGTGATGGGGTTGCGCTTGTGTGGCATGGCGCTGCTGCCCTTCTGGCCAACGGTGAAGGCTTCCTCGGCTTCGAGGACTTCGGTGCGCTGCAGATGGCGGAACTCGACGGCCCAACGCTCGATGCTCGCGCCGACGAGCGCCATCGTGAGTTGGAATTCAGCGTGGATGTCGCGTTGCACCACTTGCGTGGCGATGGGCGCGGGGCGGATGCCGAGCTTCTTGCAAACGTAAGCCTCAACGCGCGGCGACAGATGCGCGCTGGTGCCGACGGCACCGGAAATTTTCCCAACCGCCACCGAGTATCGCACCGACTCCAATCGTCGCAGCGCGCGGGTGAACTCATCATGCATCAACGCGAGCTTGAGGCCGAACGTGGTCGGCTCGGCCTGGATGCCGTGGCTGCGACCGATGCAGGGCGTGAACTTGTGCTCGCTCGCGCGGCGCGCAATAACGGGCAGCAGCTTCTTCACGTCCGCGATGAGCAGGTCGGCGCTCTGCATCATCTGGACGGCGTAACAGGTGTCGCCCACGTCGCTGCTCGTGAGGCCGAAGTGGAACCAGCGGCTGGCCTGGTCGTTGATGGCCTCGGCGACGGCGGTGGTGAAGCCGATGACATCGTGGTTGAGCACCTTCTCCAGTTCGCGCTGACGGGAAACGAGGCCGGGCAGATCGGCGAACCACTTGTCGCAACCGGCTTTGATCTTCTTGAAATCCTTCGCGGGCACGACGCCTTCCTTCACGAGCGCCTCGCTGGCGAGGAGTTCGATCCGCAGCCAGAGGTTCAGTTTGTTTTCGTCGGTCCAGATGGCCCGCATCTCGGGACGGGAGTAGCGCGTTATCATTGCGCCAAGGAGAAAGGAAAAAGGCGAAAGGCAAAAGGCGAAACCGCAAGCCGATGAAACGAAAAACCCGTCGTCGGAATCCGGCGACGGGTTTGGAGAGGGTCAGAGCGAGGCTTACTGCTGATCGTATTCGCCCAGCTTGCGCAGCCAGATGTTGCGGAAGCGCATCGGGTTGTTGTGGTCCTGGAGCTGGATGAAGACCTCGGGCGCGTGCGGCTTGTTGTAGTTGCCGTTGTTCTGGTGCGGCGTGTTGCCCTGATACTCTTTGCGATGATGCACGACGACGCCGTTGTGGATGACCGTCACGGCCGCTTTCTTGGCGATCTTGCCGTCAGCGTCCCAGCGCGGCGACTCGAAGACGATGTCGTAGCTCTGCCACTCGCCGGGCCTCTTGCTGGCGTTGACCAGCGGCGGTGACTGCCCGTAAAGCGCGGCGCACTGGCCGTCGGGGTAGGTCGGGTTCTCGAAGGAGTCGAGCACCTGCACTTCGTAGATGCCGTTGAAGAGCACGCCGCTGTTGCCGCGACCCTGGCTGTTGCCCTCGACCTTCGCGGGCGTGGCGAACTCCAGGTGAAGCTGGAAGTCAGCGAACTTGTCGCGCGTCTGGATGCTGCCGCTCTTGGGTGCGACCTCCATGTAGCCGGCCTCGATCTTCCAGCCTGCGTCGCCCTTCGGCCCGCTCCACTTGGACAAGTCCTTCCCGTCGAACAACACGATGGCATCGGACGGCGGCGGAGCTTGGTGGCTGAAGGTCGCGGCCGGTGTGACGACGCGCGGCGCGGGACGGGTGCCATCGTGGACGTGCCACTTGGTGCCGGGGATGAGGGGCGAGGTGGCCTCGTAGCCGAGGCTCTTCTTGGCCGCGTCAGCGGCGGTGAGGGCAACAGCCGCACCGACGACCATGGTGGGGACAATGAATTTGGGAGTGAGGAATTGCTTGAACATGGCGCGCATCATTTCGGCGGGAGAAAAAAACGCAAGTCCGTTTCCGGTAGCGAATGTTTCCGGTAGCGAACATGCGATCAACGCGGAGCATTCCGGACGCGGTGGTTTGGAGGAGTCGGGGATCGGCAACCAGTCCACGGCAATCCCACGTCTGACGCTCAAGGAGGAATTCCGCGTGGACGGCTCCGGGCTTCTCGCTTACACCAAGCCATGCCCGCGCGCCCTCCTTCGCAATCGCTCACCCGCCGTCGTGCGCTGCAACTCGCCGCTGCCGCCGGTGGCGCGCCGTTTCTCCTCCTCCGCGCCGCGCCGCAGCCCGCCTTCCCCCACGGTGTCCTCAGCGGCGAACCGACCGCTGAGAAGGTCGCCGCCCGTGTGCTAACGGACGGTGGCAATTTCGTAGACGCGCTCGTCGCGGGCGCGCTGGCGGGGGCCGTCGCCGCACCGCACCAGACCGGCATTGGCGGTTACGGCGCGTC
>JBJTAU010000375.1:0-4729 GCA_046090965.1 Limisphaerales bacterium
ACGGGGACGAACTTCACCGGCGTCACGTCCGTCACCTTCGCCGGAGCGAACTCCACGACCGTCAGCGCGCCGATCACCAGCTTGGTCGCCACGCAGATGATCGTGCTGGTGCCCACCAACGCCATCTCCGGCCTTATCACCGTGACCACGCCGGGCGGCGTGATCGCCAGCGCGGCGAGCTTCACGGTGACGCCGCGCGTCGACAGCTTCACGCCGTTGCTCGGCCCGGCGGGCACGACTGTGACAGTCAGCGGCCGCAGCTTCACCAACGCGACCGCGGTGCGCTTCAACGGTGTCACCGCGGGCTTTTCCTCCGTCACCGACACGCAGCTCGTTGCGGTGGTTCCTGCCGGCGCGACGACCGGTCCGCTCACCATCGTCACGCCAGACGGATCGGGGGCCGGGGCGATCAACTACACCGTGACGACCAGTCCCGACCTGACCGCGCTGCAAACCAACTCGCCTTCCATCGTCTCGTTTGGCTCGAACGTCACGATCACCATCACCGTGACGAACAGCCGCGCCTCGATTGCCAGCGGCGTCACGCTCACGGACACCCTGCCCACCGGCTACACCTTCGTCTCCGCGACGAGCAGCCAGGGCACTCCCACGTTCGCGAGCGGCATGGTCACCTGCCCCATTGGCGCGGTGACAAACGGGCAGGCCGTGACCGTGACCATCGTCGCCACCGCGGCGGTCAACGGGCTGGCGGAGAACCGCGTCAACCTCACGCTGATCGAGAGCGACTTCAACTCGAGCGACAACTTTGGCTCGCTCTACATCCCGGTGGTGACGGAAGCGGAGCGCACGCTGTCGTTCGACTACACGGCCAGCTCGCCGCGCTTCGTGCTGCACTGGCCGTTTAGCGCGGCGAACTTCAAGCTGGAGTTCAACACGAACCTCGTCTCGACCGGCAACACCTGGACCGTCGCGCCTGAAGCCGTGGTGCTGGTGACGAACAACGCAGTGCTGTTCAACTACGTGACCAACGACACGTTGCTGCCGAGGAAGTTCTACCGCCTGCGCGCGCCGTGAGCGAAGAGGGGAAGTCTGATTGTCGTTCTAAGGACGACCCAACTTTCATCCGCGTCGTTCCAGCACAGTGGGACACGAAGGCCTTCCCATCGGTGCAGGCTGGTGTCGGTGAGCGGGTCAGGTGTGGCCGCCTACTTCTTCGGCTCTTCCTTCTTCACCGGCGGCTTGGCTCCGCCCTTCGGGTCGAGGTTCGCCATGAGATCGTCCTGCGTGACGGTGGATTCGACGCCGCCGGCGGGCACGTCGCGCTTGGCGATCCAGAGAATGGTGTTGAGCACGAGCTTGCGCTGATCGGCGTTGCCCCAGCCGAGGTGGTTGTGGCCGCCGGTGAAGCCGAAGCCGCGCCCGCCGTCGGGCCGCGTGGCGAGCCACATGACGTGCTGCGGCTCCTTGCGCTCGACGACCGCAGCGAAGACGTCCTTGTTGCCGCCGTGCGTGGAGGGCTTCGCGTCGGCGGGCTTGTCCTTGTTCCAGCCCGTGGTGCGCTCCGGCGGCAACGCGGTGAGGATCGGCGTCACGTCCTTCATGCCGTCGCGGAAGCGCATGTGGTAATACCACTCGTCGTTCGTCTTGAACGGCTTCACGCCGCTGGTGACGGCGTGCTTGGGCAACTCCTTGAAGTCGCCGTCCCAGTGCGGGTTCACGCTCCAGTAAGTTTCGAAACAGCCGCCGATCCACTCGCGGAATTCGGCGTTGCCCTTCGCCGTCGTCGGCTCGACCGCGTAGTGAATCGCGCCGAGGCCGACGCCCTTCTGCATGAGCGCGCCGATCTTCTGGAGCCGGTCGCCGTTGAGGAAGGGATGGCCGCCGCCGCCGTCGCTATAAACCACCACCGCCGCCGCGCCCTCGAAAACCTTCTCGTCGCTGACCCAGCCATTGGTGTGGACCTCGGTGACGAGGCCCTTCACGCCGGCGAGGGACTTTTGCAGCAGCAGGCAGCCCGCGCGGTGCTCATGTGAGAGCGGTCCGTGGCTCGGGCGGCCGGCGATGAAGATGATCTTGGTGTCGGCGGCCTGGGCGGCGCACGCGGCAAGGAGGGAGAGGGACAGGAGCAGTTTTTTCATGTCGATTGCGGGTCAGACTGAATCAGGCAAAACCGACTTCAAGCGGAAAACGTCTTTCGCCGGTGGCCCGCTTCGCGTAAAGCCGCTGCGATGCACGACGGCAACGCGCGGCCTCCGCTGGCTCCGGTGTTCCTCGCCGGCCCCACCGCCGTCGGGAAAAGCGCCGTCGCGCTCGCGCTGGCCGACCTGCTCGGCGGCGAAATCATCTCGGTGGACTCCATGCAGGTTTATCGCAGCTTGGACATCGGAACCGCAAAGCCTTCGCCCGCCGAGCGTGCCCGCGTGCCGCATCACTTGCTCGACGTGGTGGAACTGACGGAGGCCTTCGACGCCGCGAAGTTCGTGAGGCTGGCCGAGGCGGCGGTGAAGGACATCCAAAGCCGTGGCCGCGTGCCGATCTTCTGCGGCGGCACCGGATTGTATTTCAAGGCGTGGCTCGACGGCCTCGGCGAAGCGCCACCGACGGACGCGCAAGTGCGAGCGGCCTTGGAAGCCACGCCGCTCGCGGAGCTGCTCGCGGAACTGGAACAACGCGATCCCGCCACCTTCGCGCGTATTGACCGGCAAAACCCGCGCCGCGTCATTCGTGCGCTGGAAGTCATCCGCCTCACCGGCCAGCCCTTCTCCGCCCAACGCGCCGCCTGGCCCTCGACTCTCGACCCTCGACCCTCGACCGCCTTGTTCTCCTTCGCGCGCGAGCCGGCTGACCTGCGCGGTCGCATCGAGGCGCGCGTGGACGCGATGTTCGCCGCCGGTCTGGTGGGCGAGACGCGGGAGTTGCTCGCGCGTGGACTGGCGGCCAATCGCACCGCGATGCAGGCGCTCGGTTACCGGCAGGTGGTGGAGCACCTGCGCGGCGAGCACGGCCTGGCGGAGACGGTGGCACTGGTGAAGACGAAGACCTGGCAGTTCGCGCGGCGGCAGGGGACTTGGTTCCGCCGACAGTTGCCGGTGGAATGGGTGGCGTTGACGCCGGATTCCAACCCGGCTGACGTGGCGAAGGAACTGGCGGCCCGGCGCGCGATTACCTGAACTGCCGCGCCGCTTGCTTGGCCTCCGCCCGGCTGCTAGCGTCCGCGCTCTTTGGCAGTCATGGACTACAAGAACACGCTGAATCTGCCGCGCACGGACTTCGCCATGAAGGCCGACCTTGTCGCGCGCGAACCGCAACGCCTCGCCCGCTGGGAGGCCGACGCCATTTACGCGCAGATTCGCGCCGCCCGCGCGGGCAAGCCGAAGTTCGTTCTCCACGACGGCCCGCCCTTCGCCAATGGCGATGTCCACGTCGGCACCGCGCTCAACAAGGTGCTCAAGGACATCATCGTAAAATACAAAACCCTGCGTGGCTTCGACGCGCCCTACATCCCCGGCTGGGACTGCCACGGCCTACCCATCGAGTTCAAGGTCACGCAGGACATGCGCAAGGCCGGCGATACCGCGAGCGACGCCGCTACTATCCGCACCGCCTGCGATGCCTACGCCCGAAAATACATTGATCTCCAGCGCACGCAGTTCAAACGCCTCGGCGTCTTCGGCGACTGGCAAAATCCCTACCTCACGCTCAACAAGGAATACGAGGCCGACGAGCTGCGCCTCTTCGCCGACCTCGTCGCGCAGGGCTTCGTCTATCGCGGCAAGAAGCCGGTGTATTGGAGCATCCCGTGCCGCACCGCGCTCGCCGAGGCCGAGGTGGAATACGCCGACCACGTCAGCCAGTCGGTCTATGTGAAGTTCAAGCTCGCCGGCGAGCCGAACACCTTCCTCCTCATCTGGACCACCACGCCGTGGACGCTCCCCGCGAACCTCGCCGTGGCCTTCAACCCGTCGCTCTTCTACTCGCGCATCCACGCCGACGGGAATGTCTATCTCGTCTGCAACTCGCTGCTCGAAACCGTCGCGCAGAAATGCGCGTGGGCGGGCAGCTACCAAATCGAGCGCACCGTCTCCGCCGACGAACTCGCCACGCTCACCTACGAGCATCCGTTCTGCGCGCGCACCGGCCGGCTCTTCCCTGCCGACTTCGTGACCGCCGACACCGGCACGGGCTTCGTCCACATCGCGCCCGGCCACGGCGCGGACGACTACAACCTCGGCCGCAGCGTGGGCCTGCCCATCTACTCGCCCGTGGACGACGCCGGCTGTCTCGCCCACACCGCCGACCTGCCCGCCGACCAGCAGATGCCGGCGGAAATGCTCGGCAAGTCCATCCTCGAAAAGCACGGCCGCAGCGACGCCAACGATGCCGTCCTGCACGAGTTGCGCGTGCGCAACGCCCTCGCGCACCAGGAGAACTACCACCACAGCTACCCGCACTGCTGGCGCAGCAAGACGCCCATCATCTTCCGCGCGATGGACCAGTGGTTTATCCGCATCGACCACGTAGGAGACGACGTGAGGAGTCTCACTTCAGCGGCTGAAAGTGAGAAAGTGGGAAAGCGAGAAAGTGAGAGTGGCGCACCTGCTCACCCGCCCACTCTCTCACCTGCTCACTTTCCCACCAGCTCACCTGCCAGCAGCTTCCGCCAGCAGGCGCTTCAAGCCATTGAGACCGTCCGTTGGATTCCCGACTGGGGCAAGAACCGCATCGAAGGCGCGGTGAAATCCCGGCCCGACTGGTGCATCTCGCGCCA
>JBJTAU010000376.1:0-2615 GCA_046090965.1 Limisphaerales bacterium
ACGGGACGGTCGGCTTCATCGCCTACGACTTCAAGGCCGGAGCCGGGCAAACCGTTCCGGACACGTTCGTGAAGCAGGTGCGGCGTGTCGAGCCGGGCCAGCGCGTCGTCGTGCGCATCACGGACTACGACATGGACACGACGGACAAACGCGACAAGGTGAAGTTCATCCTCAAGACCACCGACGGACAGGAAGTGAAACAGGAGGCGACGGAGACCGAACCGTTCACCGGCGTCTTCACCAAGGAACTCGACATCTGGTCGGAGAAGCGCACGAACGGCTTCAAGCTGCCCGACGGCGTGATGCTCGAAGCGCTTTACCTCGACGAACAGAACACCGATCCCGGCGCGCCAAGCATCCGCTCGACGCATCTCGAAGCCGCCGCGCCCGGCGAAGTGAAGGTGGCCTTCGTGCCCTCGTCCGTGCAGCGCCGCGCGGATGGCACGGAGCTGTTCAGCTACAAGTCCCTGCTCGATACGAATGCGCCGGCGATCAAGTCCGTCGCGTTCCGGCCGCCGCTGACGTTCGAGATCATTGACCCGCAGGCGGCGAAGGATTCGTTCAGCGAAATCACCGCGACTTTGACCACCTCCGGCGGCAGCAAGGTGGACGTGGTTTGCCCGCTGTCGAGCCTCGCCGACGGTAAGCTCGCGAAGCGCAAGGTCGTGGACGACGCGCTGGAGATCGGGCGCTTCGTCGGCCAGATCATCATGAACCTCGGCGACAAGGACTCGCCGCCGACCATCGTGCTGGAGCCGGGCGACACGCGCTCGCTCGCGCCGCGTCGCGCGCCGGGCGCGCAGCAGGACCAGCAGCTCGCGAACGTCGTGCCCGTGCTGAACCTCAATGGCCAGGACATCATCACCGTGACCTACAAGGCGCAGGGCAAGGAGTTCAAGGACCAGGCGCGGCTCGCGGTGCCGGCGAGCGCGGAGTTCACCGACAGCAACTACGACAAGCCGGTCACGAACCTCTCCATCGGCGACAAGATTTTCGTCGTGGTGAAGGATTTGACCGCCGACGCGACATCCGAGCGCGACACCGTGGAGGTCACGCTCACCAGCGCGCGCGGCGAGAAGTTCACCGCGACGCTCACGGAGACCTTGAGCCACAGCGGCGAATTCAGCGGCAGCTTCCCGCTCGTCGCAGGCGAGAAGCCGACGCCCGGCGACGACAAGATGGAAGCGTGGTTCGGCGACGCACTCACGCTCACCTACGCGAGCAAGACGGATCCGAACGCGAAGATTGAGAAAACGATCAGCGTGGTGAAGGGCACGGATGGCAACTTGCTGGTGTTCGAGAAGAAATACGCGACGGAGAAGGTCGCGATCGAATCGCAGTTCCGCATGGCAGAGGCGTATTTTGAGCTGTTCAAGAACTACCGCGCGTTGAAGCAGCTTCCCGCCGCGACCAACGCGTTGAACGAAGGGATGCAGTTGCTCAAGGAGTTGAGCAACGACTATCCGAGCAAGCAATACGAGGCGCGCACAGACTACCTGCTCGGGCAGTTCGCGCAGGAGTTGAAGAAATTCGACGAGGCCATCAGCTACTACAAGCGCATCGTCGCGAACCACTCGGATCACCCGCTCGCGCCCGAGGCGCAATACAAGCTCGGCCAGTGCCACGAGGAGAAGAACGACATGGATGCCGCGAGCGCGGAATACGTGACACTCGCCTACACGTGGCCGGACAGCCCGCTCGTCGCAAACGTCGTGGTGCGCATCGCGGAGTATTTCTACAACAAGAAGGAGTATCCGACGGCGGCGGAGGTCTCGAAGAAGTTCGTCGAGCGCTTCCCGCAGCACGAGTGGGCAGAGCGCATGCTCTTCCGTGCGGGCCAGTGCTGGTATAAGGCCGAGCAGTTCGGCAAGGCGGGCAAGGAGTTTGATTTGCTCGTCGAGAATTATCCGCGCAGCAAGTTCCGGCCGGACGCGATCTTCTGGGCTGGTGAGTCGTATCGCAGCTCGGGCCAGCTCGACTTCGCCTACCGCCGCTACAAGCGCGCGACGTGGGATTACCCGGAGAGTGACGCGGCGAAGTTCGCGCGCGGCAAGCTCGTGCTCCCCGAGATGGTGAACGTGGCCGACCGCGACACGGCGGCGACGCAGCAATGAGGGAATTCGTTATCAGGCAAGCAGGAAGGCAGGAAAAGAAGTGACGCAGCGCAGGATTTCTTCCTGAATTCCGCATTCCTGCCTTCCTGATTCAGGCCGTCTTGATTCGTGAAACATGATGCAAATGAAATCTGAAAATGTCCGGGGCGAAGTGCCGTTGAAAGTGCTGTGGAAGTGGACCGGCGTGAGCGCCGGACTGCACGTGCTGTTCATCGGCGTGCTGTGCGGCGTCAGCTACTGGGGCCACTTGAAGAAGGAGGAGGCGAACAAGGCCAAGGCCGCCGCCGAGGAGGCCGCACTGAAGAAGAAGGAGGCCGAGGACGCCAAGAAGGCGGCCACCAATGCCCCGCCCGCGACCGCTACGAATGCACCCGCCGCTGCGCCCAAGCCCGAGGCCGTCACCGCCGCGCCCGCCGCGAGCACGAATCGTCAGGCCGAGGCGGAGAAGTTGCTCGGCATCGACAAGGTCGCCAAGCCCGGTGAACTGCCGAAGAGCCCCTT
>JBJTAU010000377.1:0-2522 GCA_046090965.1 Limisphaerales bacterium
GGCTGCAAGGCGGTGGCGCGCTGGCGGGCGCAATGTTGTGGCCGCAGTTGCTGCGTGCGAAGGAGACGCAGACGGCCAGCAGCGGCAGGTGCTCGGCGAAGTGAATGCCCGGCAGCGTCGTGGGGATGTCGCCGAACGTGCTGCGGTAGGCGGATGGCGCGTCGGGCTTTGGGTCGAAGCTCTCGTAGTGCGAAAGGCCGCCCTGAAGGTAAATCACGATGCACGCTCGCGCCGGGGCGCTGCTGGCCTTCTGCGTCTCCTTCGCACGCAGCAACTGCGGCCACAACATTGCGCCCGCCAGCGCGCCACCGCCTTGCAGCCAGCGACGGCGCGTCATGGCGGCGAGAAGATTGGTGGGCGGCAACGGCATGAGTTAGAACGCCCTCTTCGACGGCGCGAGGCTGGCGGGAAATTCGCCGAACCTTCGCGTGTAGGAGGCGACGTGAGGAGTCTCCAATTTCTTCCGGCAAAGCGTGAGACTCCTCACGTCGTCTCCTACTGCTTCTTCCCAACACACCACAGATACTTGTGCGTGCGGATGAAGACCTCGCCATTGCTGATGGCGTGGGAGGAGTTGCAGAGGTCGCCGTCCAGCGCGTTCACGCGCACCAACTCGAACTTCGGACTGGCCTTGAGCACGATGGTCTCGCTCGACTGGTTCAAGCAGAGGATGTGGCCGTCCACCAGCACCATCGAGGACCACGAGTCGCCTTTCTTGCCCGTGCCCTTCACGCGCTCCTGCCAGAGGGATTCGCCGGTCTTGAGGTTCAGGCACTCGGCGATGCCCTCGGTGTTGAGGATGTAGCAGTGGCCGTCCGCGATGACGCCGGTGCCGAGGCGGTTCTTGGTGCGGACGGTCTGCCAGAGGCGATGCGTGCCGGTCACGTCGCCGTTGCCGCCGGTCTTCACCGCAAGGCTGGTGCCGAAGAAGCCGCCCATCGCCACCAACACGCCCTCGCCGGCCACGGGCGAACAGTAGATCAGCTCGTTCAACCCGTCGCAGTGCCACAACGCCTTGCCCGTGCGCGGGTCGAAGGCGCGCGTGAACTGCGGGAAAGTCTGGATGAGCTCATCGCGCTGGCCGGCGCGCACGACCATCGGCGTGGCGAACGTGCCGATGACACCACCGCGCTCGTTGCCTTTGAAGCCGTCCGTGCGCGGGCGGGACTCGGGCTTGGGTTCGGCGTATTCCCAAAGCGTCTTACCGGTTTTCTTATCGAGGCCGATGAGCCGCGCGTTCAGGCCAGGGCCGAAGTAGAGCGCGCACACCTCGCCGTGAATGGGCGGCGAGGCGGCGTAAGCCCACTCGTGCTCGTGCCGGCCGAGGTCGCGCCGCCACAGCTCCTTGCCGTTCATGTCCCAGCAGAACAGCCCCGCCGAGCCGAAGAACGCGATGACCCGCTCGCCGTCCGTCACGGGCGACGCGGCGCAGTAGGGGTTCTTGCCGTAGCGCTTCTCGGCCTGCGTCCAGGTCGTGCCGGATTTCCAGAGCAGCTTGCCATCGCGGCGGTCGTAGCACGTCACGGTGCGGCCACCTTCCTTCTCGAAAGACTGCGTGAGGAAAAGCTTGTCGCCCCACACGACGGGTGAGGAATCACCCGGCTCGGGCAGCTCGATTTTCCAACGCACATTCTCCGTGGCGCTCCAAGTCAACGGCACGTTCTTCTCCGGCGAAGCGCCGTCGCCATTCGGCCCGCGCCACGCCGGCCAGTTTGCAGCGAAGCTGGAGAGGTTGAGCGCCAACAGGGACGTAGCCAGAAGGAGTGTTTGCGACCGATGCATGGCCGAAGCATAGCGTGACGCGCCACTCCGCCAAGCGGGGATTGGTTTCCGCCGGTGCATCGCTTGCCTTTTGAACGGGGTTGCCTACCCTCGCGCACCTGTGCCGAGTCTCGCGGACAAAATCGAAGCCAGTGCCGTCAAGCGCATCGCCCTTCCGCCGGGCCGCGAGCCGGGCCGGGAGCTGTCGCGCTACAAGCAGTTCCTCAAGGTCGAGTCCGCCCGCTTGAAGATGCTCCACCGCGCCGGCGAGGGCGGCCGTGAAATCTGCCGCGCCCGCGCCGTGGTGCTTGATGCCCTGCATCGTCACCTGCTCGAGGCGCTCATCAACACCCTGCCCGATGACGCCCGGCGCGGCGTGCCGCGCTACGCGCTCGTGGCCATCGGTGGCTACGGCCGCGGCGAACTCAACCCGCACAGCGACATTGACATCATGCTGCTGCACACGGGCGACAGCGCCGCCGCCGCGCGTGGGCGCGTGCACCCGTTCATCAAGCTGCTCACCGAGCCGGGCGGGCTGCTCTACACCCTCTTCGATCTCGGCCTCAAGGTCGGCTATTCCGTCCGCACGCTCGACGACTGCGTTTCGGCATCGAATGAGAACATCCAGACCAAGACCTCGCTCATCGAGGCGCGGCTGCACCCGGCCACCGCCCAACTCCTCCGCCGCGAGTTGCGCCTGGTGGACTCCGCGTTCCTCGCCAACGAGCACGTCCACGAAAGTTTCCGCGAAATTCTCAACC
>JBJTAU010000378.1:0-12009 GCA_046090965.1 Limisphaerales bacterium
ACTACTATCTGGACGAGTTTGTGTTCCGCTTTAACCGACGGCGGTCACGCTCCCGGGGATTGCTCTTCTACCGCTTGATCGAGCAGTCGCTGGCGTTGGCACCAGTTCGCTGTCAAACACTGGTCGGCGGCACAGAACCACGAGGGATTGGGGTTGGGGGAACAATGTAAATAGCCCTAATCACTAATTACTAATCACTCTCCCCCGGGCGCCTGCGGGAACACCTGGTAGAGCAGGAGGTAGATCACCACGCCGGTGACGGAGACGTAGAGCCAGATGGGCAAGGTCCAGCGGGCGACGGCCTTGTGCGCCTCAAAGCGCTCCTTCGCGGCACGACTCACGGTCATCAGCACGAGCGGCACGATGGCGATGGCCCCGACGAGGTGCGTGAAAAGAATGGTGAGGTAGATGGGACGGAACTCTGGCGGGTTCACGAACTTCGTGTGGGCCGCGCCGTGCTCCTGCTGCATGCGGAAGTGGTAGTAGAGGTAGCAGGTGAGGAAGGCCGCCGAGGTGCAGAGCGCGGCGATCATGCAGTTGCGATGCGGCGTCTTGCGCCCGGCACGGATGTGGACCCAACCGAGCACAAGCAGGACGGTGCTGGTGCCGTTGAGGCAGGCGTTGATGAGCGGGAGGTCGGTGTAGGTCATTTGTCCGGCTCTTGGAGCAGCGTGTTGAAGGCGTCGAGGAGGCGCTGCTTCCCGCCCTTCTCCCATGTGCTCTGGTCGCGGCTAGAACCGCTCGGCGCTTCCTCCTCGCTCAACACGTTGTCGAGGCTCTCGAACGCGGCGCGGAGGCGGCCCTGCTTGTCCACGACCACAAAGATCGTCGAGTGGATGAAGAGGTCGTTGGGCGATGTGCGCTTGGCTTCTTCGGTGTCGAGGACGGTGAGCTTGAGGCTGTTGACGGCGAGTTTCACCAAGTCGGCTTTCTGACCGGTGAGAAACTGCCAGCGGTTCGCGTCCGCACCGAAGCGTTCGGCGTAGCCCGCGAGGGTGCGCGGGGTGTCGTGCGCGGGGTCGGTGGTGAGGGATATGAGCCGGACGGGGGCGTTGGTCGGAAGCGCGGCCTGTAACTCGCCCATGCGCTTCGTCATGGTGGCGCAGGGGCCGGGGCAGCGGGTGAAGATGATGTCGGCGACCCAAACCTGGCCGCGCAAGTCGGCGAGGCGGACGGGGCGGTCAAGCTGGTTGGTGAGCGTGAAGTAGGCGACTTGCGCAATGACAGGAAGTTTCGCGGAGGGGGCGCGCTGACGCTCGCGCAGGTAGGCCGCCACGATGGCGAGGATCACGAAGACGATGCCGCCCCATACGACCCACTCGACGGAGCGGGAATGCGAAGGGGTGCGTTGGACGGATGCGGAGGACACAAGAAAAGGGCGAGTTGGATTACTCGAAACTTGGCGCGCCTCCGGCAGCGGACGTTGTCTTTTCCGCGAGCCACTTGTCGAAGTCCTCGGGCGAGTCCACGACGAACAGCGAGTTCATGGAAGCGTGACCGTTGCCGCAGAGCTGGGCACAAGTGATGTTGAACTTGCCGACCTTCGTGGGCGTGAAGTGCACTGGAATGCTCATGCCGGGCATGCAGTCCTGCGTCATGCGCACGGCCGTGACTTTGAAGGAGTGAATCACATCCTTGGTGGTCAGATGGATGATGACGGGCTTGAAGGTGTCCTTGCCGTTCACCTTGATCGGGATGAGGGGGACGTGAATGTCTTTGGGCGGCGAGAGGCGGTCGTCCGCCGCAGCGGGATCTTTTTCGACGTAGCCGAGCGGGTTCTTGTCGGACACGAGCTTGAGTTCCTGTGCACCGAACTTGCCGTCCTTGCCCGGGTAGCGGGCCTGCCAGGAGAATTGCTCCGCGACGAGGCGCATGACGGTGGCGTCCTTCTCGGCGGGGAACCCTTCCACGGCCTTGGCCCACAGCGGGATGGCAAAGGCGACGAGCAGGATGGCCTCGATCCCGATGACGGCGTATTCGGCGTAGTTGGCGATGGCTCCCTTGGTGCCGTGATAGTCGGCCTTCGGGTTTGCGCCTTTGCGGAAGCGGAACAGCGCGTAGAGGAAGTAAGCCATCCAGCCCACGAACAACGCGGCCATGAGATAGTGGACGATGAGGATGAAGTGGTCCACGTCCTTGCCGTGCTCGGAGGCGAGAATGGGCATGAAGCCCTGCTTGAGCTGATCGAGGAAGGTCGGATTTGGTTGCATGTTCAGGCTTTGAGAGGTTCGGCGGAGGAAAGTGATTCGGCCGGAAGGGGCAGCGGATGCGTGGCCGCCCGGCGGATGATGAACACAAAGAAGCCGGCGATGGCGAAGAGCACGCTGCAGATGATCCCCAGCAGGGCGAAGATGCCGGCATTCATGCCTTGGGCGAGCTTGCCATCATTCTTGCCAAAGCAGGCGGCGCAGGCGGACGCGTCCGTCGCTCCCACGAGGAGCAGAGTCAGCGCGACCAGCGCGAAGATGGCGAGGCGGCGGTTCACAGGTAACTGATGTTCTTGAGCTTCTTCAGAAAGTAGATGCCGTAGGCAATGAGGGCGGCACCCGTGATGCAGGCCCCGACGCCAAACCACAGGTCCATCGCCGCCTTGGTATTCGCATAGGTGCTCAGTTCGAACCAGCCGAACCAAAACGACAACGCGACCGAGGCGGTAATGAACAGGATGTGGAAGGCTTTGAGTGACATGGCCGACTATGCGCTCAGGCGGGCTTGCCGTCCACCAGCGTGAAGAACGGGAAGTCGTTCATCGCCCAGAGGGTCAGGCCCATAAGGCCGACGAGGAAGAAGACGGTGCAGACGAGGATGCCGTAGATCATCTTCCGCTCGTCCGAGAGGTGCATGAACACAGCGGCGACGAAGCCGGCCTTCACACTCGCGATGAGAAGGGCGACGGCGATGGTAATCGCCACACTGGGGATGTGGACGTAATACATCGCCACGGTCAGGACTGTCCCGCCGAAGAGGACGCCCCCCACCATGAAGTATTTCTTGATGGTCTTCTGGATGTATTCCGGCGAGTTGTGGTCGTCGTGCGCGTGCCCGTGATCGCAGGCTTCGCCGGGGCCGTGGGAATGGGAGTGGTCGTGGCTCATGAAAAGGTCAGAGGAGGTAAATGATCGGGAACAGGAAGATCCAGACAAGGTCAACAAAGTGCCAGAAGAGGCCGCCGACCTCGACGCGGTTGGCGAGCTGCTCCGGGTTCTTCTTCCACCACCTGTCGGAGGTGAAAAGGAAGTAGGCCAGCACGATCGCGCCGCCCAGCACGTGCAATCCGTGCAGCGCGGTGATGGTGAAGTAGATCGCGAAGTAAGTGCTGTGCTTCGGGACGTAGGCGGAGAGGCGCGTCACGTCACTCAGCTTCACCTCGATGGGCTTGGGATGCTCGTGGGTGCCGAACGGTGCGTCGGGCGTGAACTGGACGGTCTCCTTCTTCGCGGTGGCCAGGCTCTTGTGGGTGGCGAAGAGCGGGTTGCCTTCGAGGTGTCCGGGGAGCTGAACTTGGTTGGCGTCGTAGGTGGCCTTGGTGTTATGCAGGTGGAAGCGCTCAACAAAGAGTTTGCGGGCCACCTCAACGCCCTTCTCCTCACCATAGGCGGCTTTGAAATATTTCTCGGCGGTGGCGGCATCCTTGAACCACACATCGTAGTGCGTGAACTTCGCGTGATACTCGAAGCTCTTCACGAAGAGGAAGCCCAGCGCGCAAAGGATGGTCGCCGCCATGTAGCCCTTGAAGGCGGAGAGCCGGCCCAGCTTAAGCGAGGCCCACGCCATCACGACCGTCACGGAGGAGGCGATGAGCACAAAGGTGTTAAACGTGCCGACGGGGATGCTGACCATGCCGTGCGGCCAGAGGTCCGCGCTGACCCGCAACAGGATGTAGGCGGAGAAGAGGCCGCCGAAGAGCATCACTTCGGAAGCGAGGAAGAGCCAGATGCCGAGCTTGGCATTGTAAAGCCCCGTGTCGGGCCGGGGTTTGACTGCGTAGGGGATTTCCATTTTAGAAGATGGGGAATGGGTGATGGGAAATGGGGAAGACTACTTCGCGGGCTTCGGGTCGGGCATGTTCTGCGGCGTGAAGTCGGTCGGGTGGCCGGGCACGCTGTATTCGTAGGGCCCGCGGTGCACGACGATTTCCTTGGTGAAGTTCCCGTGCGGCGGCGGGGTGGGCGTCTGCCAGTCGAGGGTCGTGGCATCCCACGGGTTGTCGTTCTCGACCTTCTTGCCGTTAAACATCGAGGTGAAGACGTTGATGATGAACGGAATTTGCGCGATCAGCAGCAGGAAGGCCGCGTGGGTGACGAAGACGTTGAGCTTCATCACCGTGCCGGTCAGCGCGGTGACGACGCCGTCGTTGGCAGCATTGCTCAACGCGTAGGTCGCGCCGCCATCGCTCATGCGGCGGCTCATGCCGTAGAGGCCCTGGAAGAACATGGGCATGAAGACCAAGTTCATCCCGAGGAGCGAGCCCCAGAAGTGAATCTTGCCCAGCGTTTCGCTCATGTAGCGACCCGTCATCTTCGGATACCAGAAATACACGCCCGCAAAGAGCGCGAAAATGGTCCCCGGCGCGACGACGTAGTGGAAGTGCGCGATGACGTAGTAGGAGTCGTGCAGGTGAAGGTCGCTGAAGTTGAAGCCCAGCGGCAGGCCCGTGAGGCCGCCGATGCCGAACATGGGGAGAAACGCCAGTGCGAAGAGCATCGGGGTGTTGAAGCGGATTGACCCTCCCCACAATGACATGAACAGACATGTCAGGATGATGACCGATGGGATCGAGATGATCATCGTCGTCGTCTGGAAGAAGGTCGAAATCTTCGTGCCCATGCCCGTGAGATACATGTGGTGCGCCCAGACGATGAAGCTGATGAAGCCCACCGCGAGCACGGAATAGACGAGCGACTTGTAGCCCCAGAGCGGCTTGCGGGTATTGCAGGCAATGATTTCACTGACCACGCCCATGGCCGGTAGAATGAGCACATACACCTCGGGGTGACCGAGGAACCAGAACAAGTGCTGCCAGAGCAAGGGGCTGCCGCCGCCGGCGACATCATACGGCTTGCCGGAGACGACCAGACCGGTGGGAAGGAAGAAGCTCGCGCCAAACACCTTGTCCACCAACTGCAGGATGCCAGCGGCCTCGAGCGGCGGGACGGCCAGCAGCAGAATGAAAGCGGTGACGAACTGCACCCAAGTGAAAAATGGCAGGCGCATCCAGGTCAGGCCCGGTGCCCGGAGCTGGATGACGGTGGCGATGAAGTTCACCGCGCCCAGCAACGACGAGGTGATGAGGAACACCATGCCGATGATCCAGAAGGTCTGGCCTTGCGTAGGAATGACCGTGGCCAGTGGCGAATACGAGGTCCAGCCCGCCTGCGCCGCGCCACCGGGGATGAAGAAGCTGACGAACATGACGACGCCGCCGACCGCGAAGCACTGGTAGCTGGCCATGTTCACGCGCGGGAAGGCCATGTCCACGGCGCCGATTTGCAGGGGCACGACGTAATTGCCGAAAGCGGCGAAGGCGAGCGGCACGATCGCCAAGAACACCATGATGGTGCCGTGCATCGCTCCGAAGGCGTTGTAGAGGTCAGGGGAGATCACGCCGCCCTTGGCCACGTCACCGAGCACGGCTTCCAGCAGGCCACCCACCACAGGCATGGGGACGCCGGGCTTGGCGATCTGCCAGCGCATGCACATCATCAGCAGGAAACCGAACAACAGGAAGCACAGCGCCGTGAAGCCGTATTGGATGCCGATGACCTTGTGGTCGGTCGAGAAGACGTAGGAGCGTAGGAAGCCCGGATCGTGGTGATGCTCGTGGCTATGAGCCGCTTCCGTGTGCGTGTTTGTCGTGGCCTGCATAAATCGTTTTTTGGTCTGCGTTCGGCTGCGCCCCGCGCAGAAGCCGTTCTGTCTAGCGGCGCGGGATTGGATGTCAATTACGGACTACGCTGCTTTGCGTTTCGTGTCATTTTCCAACCGTCTTCTGTCCCCGCGTTGCGGGTTACGTCGCCCGGTCATCGTTTGTCGAAAACCATCAGCCCCAACAACAGCGGCAGATACAAAATCGAGGCGAAGAACAGCCGCCGCGCGCTCAAGCGGTCCAGTTGCCGCGCGAACCGCATGGCGCACCAGAGGAACACCAGGCCCAGCAGCAGCGCGCCGAACAAATACAGCGCGCCTGATACGTGGAAAATGAAGGGGCTCAGACTCACCGGCAGCAAACCCAGCGTGTGGCTCACGGCCGAGCGACCAGTTCGAGCACCATCGCGATCCACCAGCGGCAGCATCACGAAGCCGCCCCGCGCGTAGTCCTCGCGATACATCCACGCGATGGCGAGGAAATGCGGGAGTTGCCAGAAGAAAAGAATGGCGAAGAGCGCCCAACCCTCGATGGACAGGTCGCCCCGCGACGCTGTCCAGCCCATCAGCGGCGGCAGCGCGCCGGGAATCGCGCCAATGGCCGTGTTCAGCGTGGTCGTGCGCTTCAGGGGCGTGTAGATGAACAGGTAGCTGATGAGCGTCACCGCCCCGAGCACGGACGTCAGCAGGTTCACCCCGAAAGCCAGCCAGAGCAGGCCCGCCACCGAGATTACCCCGCCCAGCACCACGACCAACTGCGGCTGGATGCGGCCCGCCGGCAAAGGCCGATCGTCGGTGCGCTCCATGAGCGCGTCAAAATCCCGTTCGAGATACTGGTTCAGCGCCGCCGCGCCGCAGGCCAGCAGACCGGTGCCCAGGAGCGTGTTGACGAGCAGGAGCCAGTTGATCCCGCCTCGCTGGCCGAGGTAGAAGCCGACCAGCGTGGTCAGCAGCACCAGACTGGTGAGCCGCGCCTTGAACAGCTCGGGCCAGAGACCACCGCGCGCCTTGTCGGCGGAAACGGCGGTGTCAGTCATGGTTTCAGCGGTGGTCTTCACCAAAAGCAGAGGAAGATTAAGCGTCGCCTCGGTCGCCAGAGCAAGCGCGAAGGCAGGGTCTGTGAATCTTAATCCCGGCCTTAATCCTGATCATAATGCGCCTCCGGCTTCATGGCCGCTCCAGCCGGGGGGGGGCGAGATTACGACCGGGCCGGTTCTCCCGGACCCGCTGGCTCCCGAAACACGGTCGTTGCCAACAGCGTCAGCATCGCGCCGGTGACCAAGCTGGCCGCCCCCACCACGACGTGCAGGGTGGCGATGTCGGCGGCCTTGTTGCTCAGCACTGTCCAGATGCCGAGGCCGAACTGCACGCAGATCAGCGCGAACCAGCCGCCAGCCAGCCGCGCCAGCGGATGAGCCGCACCAACCGCTCGGCGAAGCTTGAGCAGGCAGGTGAACACGTGGCCGAACACCACGAGCGCCCCGAGGCGATGCGCCATGTGCAGGTAAATCTGACCGGCGGTGATGGGTTTGAAGTCCCGCACATCCAGCCGGGTTTGGTTGTATCGCTCCAAGGATGCCGCGTCGGTCGCCGGCCAGACCTTGCCGTGGGCCAGTGGGAAATCCGGAACGGCCAAGCCCGCGTGCTGATGGCGCATCGAGGCCCCGAGCGCGAGCTGACCAAGAATCAGCAAGGTGGTCACCAGCAGGAACCGGCGAACCTTCTCTGGCACGGCGGGGAACTTTGCCGCTGTGGCGAACTGCGCCCACCAGCCGCCCGTCACCAGCGCGATGCCACAGATCAGGACCAGAAAGCACTGCGCCAGCGTGCCGTGGAAGATGCCGAGCTCATCTTTGAGTGCGGTCACGCGCAGGCCGCCGAGGACGCCCTGCACCAACACGACGCTCAAGGCAATCGCCGCCCACCAACGCAGTGAGCGCTCCTCCGATTTGATCTTGGTGAAGCTGTAAACAATGACTCCCAGTGCCACGCAGGCCAGGGCAATGAACATGGGTTGCGTGCGCACGCCCATCAAACCAAGCGTCAGGATAATCCAGGCCAGCCCCACCTTGCGCAACGTGCCCGTGGTCTCGCGCACCCAAATCCAGCCGGCTAGGATCGCCGTTAGCAGGCCCACCAGCGAAGCCACGAGCCGGTGCGTGTGCTCATAGAAAATGCCCCCGACCCACTGCGAGATCGGGAAGAAGAACATGTTGTAGCCGTAAGTCGTCGGCCAATCCGGCACCGCCATGCCCGCACCGTGGCTCGTCACCAACCCGCCGATGCCGATGAGCACGAACGTCGCGGCCGCCGTGAGCAGCGCGAAACGGTGGAGCCATGGATTCATGTAACGCAGGGTGCCTGAAAACGCAAAAGCCGCCACGCCCCTGGGGGACGCGGCGGCTCACGGGAAACTGAATTACTTGGCTTCGAGGGTGAAGTCGGCCTTCGCGCCGCCCTTCACTTCGATGTCCTTCTCGACCTTGCCGGCCTTGCGGTGCTCGACCACGAGCTTGTATTTGCCGTCCGGCACGCCGGCGATGGTGAACGAGCCGTCCTTGCCGCTGACGGCATGGAAGCCGTGATCAAAGATGCTCACGTAGGAGAACATCCACGGATGCACATCGCACTTGAAGCGGAGGAACTTCTCAGGCTTTTCGAAGCTGAACTCCAGCGGAGCGCCCTTGGGCAGCATGGCTTTGTTCATTTCCTTGTTGCCGTCCACGGTCGGGGTCGGATGCACGTTGTGCATCGCCGGGTCGGAGTTGAGCACCTTGATGGTCTGCTTGACCTGCGCGGAGTTGATGTAGGGCAGGTATTCGCAGCCCTTTTGGTCCACCACGACAGGCTTGTCGCCGGCCGGGCCACCCTTGGCGCCTTCGAGATAAACCACGCAATCCGCCAGCCCGCCGGAGGCATCCGCCACATAGAAGCGGGTGGTCGGCTTCTTGCCGGGGTGCAGCGCGCCGCACGCAGGATCCATCTGGATATCCTTTTCGGGCGGGGGCGTGCCCTTGAGGGAGATCTTGCCGGTGACATCGCCAGCGGCAGCGTTGCCGGCCACACAGGCGACGGCGGTGAGGGTCAGAATCAGGGATTTCATGTGCTTGTTCAGGTGGTTTTCCAAATTGACGCCGGGCCATTCCGGCCCGGCTGCCAAAGTGGACGGAGGGTAGCGGCCGGGAATTCGCGGTCAAGAGGGCGGCCAAGATTTCAACTGGCCTGCTCCAAGGGAGTCGGCGGGCTTATGCGCCAGCCTTGGTCAGCACCTTCAGGTGCGAGATGCGGAACCGCGCGCCGCGCGGCTCCTGCGCCAGGCACTCGATCTCCCAGCCGTGCGCCAGGACGATCTGCTGGACGATGGCCAGCCCCAGACCGGTGCCCTTCTGGTGCGTGGTGAAGTAGGGCTTGAACACTTCCTTCCGGTTCTCGGGCGCGACGCCGGGGCCGTTGTCGCTGATGTCCAAGGTGAGCGTGCTCTCACCGCTGCGCACGGCCGTCACGCGGATTTCACCGCCCCGGTCCAGCGCCTGGGTGGCGTTGAGGAGCAAGTTGAAGAGCGCCTGCCGCAGCAGTTGTTCGTCCGCCTCGATTCACGGGAGGTCGGGCTGGACCGTGAGTTGGATGGCCTTCTCTTCCACATCAAAGCCCAGCGCGCGGACGACCTCGCCGACGGCACTACCGAGCGCCACCGGCGCGCGGCGCACTTCGCGCGGCCGCGAGTAGTTGATGAACTCGTTCAACTGCGCCGTCACGCGGTCCACTTCGTCCACGATCTCGCGGGAGCGCTCGCGCACGGCCGGCGGCGTGTCCTCCTGCTTCGAGATCATCTGCGCGCGGCCGCGGATGATGTTGAGCGGGTTCTTGGTCTCATGCGCAAGGCCGGCGGCGGCCAGGTTCATCTCGCGCAGGTGCGAGTTCATCTCGCTGGCGCGGAGGAGGCGCATCTGCAAGTCGGCGGATTTGCCGACGTTGCGCAGGGCCAGCGCCATGCCGAGCGCGGCCACGCCGGCGCACCCCACGATCAGGCCGCGGGTCCAAAAATCTGATTCCTTCGCCGTGAGCACGGGCGCGATGGACATGGCGATGAGAAAGCTGTGCGTGGTGCGCGTCTCCGTGAGGCGCTGAAAGTCTGCCTCGGAAATCCACGGCGGCCGGCCAAACGCGCCTCCGGGCGCACGGCGGAAGCCTTCCCGACGGTCGGGACGGTTGGTGGAGACGAGGCTGCCGGGCGGCCCGTTGCTGCCACTGGCCCCCACGGCCGCCGTCAGCGTGTTCGTCTCGTCGGCGCGTGGCTCCCGAGACTCCCGCGGAGGTGGCCGAAATTCCTCACGGGGCGGAGCGTTGGTGTCGCGCGGCGGCAGGACGACGATGTTGGTGCCGAGGTCCATGGGATTGACCACGGTGAGGACTTTCTCGCCCCAGTGCACGCCGTTCTGCACGAGTCCCCGCGCCTCGAGGTCGGCCGGGGTGCCGGCGGAGGCGACGACTGCACCGGCGCGGTTGAGCAAAGCCAGCGACTGGAGGCCGCTGAAGGTGATGACCGATTGCAAGGCCACCTCCATGCGCTCTTGCGAGACGACGCCGAAGCGCCGCTGCGACTCGATGAATTTGCCGAGCGTGCCGGTGATGTCGCGCGAACGCCGCAGCAGCGCCTCGCGGGCGGCGGCTTCCACCCGATTGTGTTCAACTATCTGCCACGCGGCGAGCGCGACCCACACCGCCACCAGCAGACCAATCGCGAGACGCGTGTGGCGGATCATGCGGCGATCACTTGGGGGCTGGAGTCGGAGCAGGGGGAGGCACTTGCGGATCCTTTTTGGGCAACCCTTCGAGGAACCGGTTGATCTCATCCTGCGTGAACGCCTTCGGCGCGATCTGCTTGTTCTGCCGTTCCTCCTGGGTGACGCCGGCGAGTTGGGCGGGCGCCTGCACGATGGTGGGAGTGAGGAAGATCAACAGCTCGCGTTTCACGTTTTCCTTCTGCTTCCGCTTGAAGAGATTGCCGAGCAGCGGAATGTCGCCCAAGCCCGGCACTTTGCTTTCCGCATCGGTCTGCGTGTTTTCCATGAGGCCGCCGATCACCACCGTCTGGCCAGTGGGCACCACCACGGTGGTGGTGGCGGCGCGGGAGTTGATGACAGGAGCCGCCACGGAATTGGTGCCGCCGGAGATGGCGACCCACTGCGAGCGGTCCGCGAGCGAGGAGATTTCCGGCGTGACGGTCATCTCCACGTTCCCGTCGGAGGAAATGTAGGGCGTGACGCTGAGATTCACCCCGACGCTCTGGTAGGAAACGGTGTTGATCTGGTTGCCGAAGTTGTCGAAGCGGGTGTTCGTGATCAGCGGCACCTGCTGGCCCAGGCTGATCGTGGCGGCCTGATTGTTGCGCGCGAGAATGGACGGCCGCGAGAGCACCTCGGTCTTGCCGGCTTTCGCAATCGCACTGAGCGTCGCTTGGAAGTCGTTGCCGAGGATCGAGTAAATCCCCGCTCCCGAGGCGACGGCCGCCGCGACGGTCGCCGGTGTGGGCGAGCCAAAACCCTGACCCACGACGCCGCTTACACCTTGCAGCTTCGTGTCGTGCTGGTAGCCACCCGAGAAGCCGATGTCCGAGTTCTTGTTGTAAGTGGCCTCCAGGAAAATGACCTTGATGAGCACTTGCGGGGAGGGGCGATCCAGCCCGGTCACCACCTTCTTGATGTCCGTGAAGGTCTTGTCATCGGTGACCACAATGAGCTGGCGCGTCTCGGGATCGAACGAGATGTCCGCGCCACCAAAGGTCTGGCCAACGCTCCCCGTGCCGGACGCGCGGGTGGTGCTGCCCCCACCGGTTCCCCCGCCACCAAATCCCTGGAAGCCTTGGAAGCCCTGGAAGCCTTGTCCCAACGCCGTGCCCGCCAGCACACCCGCCAGCAAGCCGCCCATTCCCCACCATTTAGTCGAACTCAGTTTCGTCATGTTGCCTTTCTAAAAGTTTCTTCGCTGGATGCCGTTGAGGTTAGTTGCCGCCGAAGCCGCCGCGGCCACTGCTGCCGAAGCCACTGCTCCCAAATCCGCTGCTGCCGAAGCCGCCACTGCTCGAGCGGCCAAAGCTGCCGCTGCTGCCATTGTTGCTGCTCCGCCCGCCGTTGTTGCGCGTGG
>JBJTAU010000379.1:0-5546 GCA_046090965.1 Limisphaerales bacterium
CGTGCCTCGGCGCTGGCGAGCCGGCCCGCCAGCGCGGCGAAGGCGAGCCAACCGAAGCCGAGACTGGACTTTTGGAGAAAGCCGCGCCGCGTCGCCGCCGGCGAAACGCAGCCGGGGCAAAGCGGGTTCAATTTGGGGCCGCGTTCAGTGGACATAAATGAACTCCTTCACGTTGAACAACGCGTGCGCCACGTCCTGCCACACGGGCGCGCAGGCCAGCAGGACTTCCGGTGCGACGCCGTGCAACTCCGCCGAGCGACCCGCGAGCTTCACGAGCCGCGTGAGTTCATCGGCGCGCGGCGGGCGACCGAAAGCAGCGGCGAACATCGCCTTCGCCCGCGCTTCCGGTGTGGTCGCGCCGTCCTTCACCACGCGGTCGCCCCAGTGCTTCGCCATCGCAAGCACAAACGGGTCGTTGAGCAGCGCGAGTGCTTGGTCGGGCACGTTTGTCACGTCGCGCTTGCCGGTGGTGAGCTTGGGCATCGGCTGGTTGAAGAGCGCGAGGAACTTCGGCGGCTCCATCAAAGTCATCTTCAAGTAGAGACTGCGGCGACCGTTGCCATCCAGCGGCCCGCTGAACAACCGCTTCGCCGCGTCCTGCGCCGTGCGATACGGGTCAATCGGCTCACCGCCCAGCGCGGGGTCCAGCCGGCCCGACACTGCCAGCAACGCGTCGCGGATGGACTCGGCATCGAGCCGCTGCTGGGGGAAGTGATGCCACAGGCGGTTCTCTGCATCCTTGGTGAGCGCCGCCGCGCTTGTCGTGCTGGCCTGCCGCCACGTCGCGGAAGTGACCATGAGCTTCACCAGCTTCTTGAGCGACCAGCCTTCCGCTACGAAACGCGCGGCGAGATAGTCGAGCAACTCGGGATGAACGGGCTTTTCACCGAGATGCCCGAAGTCATCTGGCGTGCGCACCAGCCCTTCGCCGAACAAGTGCAGCCACACGCGGTTCACGAGGACGCGCGCCGTGAGCGGGTTCGCGTCGCTCGCAATGCTGCGGGCGAGTTCGAGCCGCCCGCTGGCACTGGCAACCTCCCGCGTAGCCACGCCGCCGAGCAGCCGGATGTTCCCGCGCGGCACCGCGTCGGCGAAGTCCGTGTAGGAGCCGCGCACGCTCAGGCGCTCGTCGCGGCCTTCGTTCCACTCAGTGGCGGAACCGATGGTGCGGTCAGGCTGAAGACGTTTCTCCGCCGCGCGATAAGCGGCGACGAGCGGCGCGAGCGCTACGTTGGTGGCAGCGTTCGGCAGCCACTTCGCGGCGATCGCCTCGTTGAGCAGACGCGTGTCCTCGCTGTCGCAACGATCGTCCGCCCAGCGCGCGACGGCGGCAGCCAGCACGTCGGCGAAGCGCGCGGCGAGTTGCTCCTTCGACTCCGGCGCGGCTTCGTTTGCGAACAGCGGCGCGAACCGCCCGAGTTCATCCTGTGGCGGTTTGCCGGCAGCGTGCTGGTAAATGCGGGTCAGCCCGAACCATGAGCGCGTGTCCGCGACATCGCTCTCCTTCAACCCGCCGTAGCCCGTGCGCGGCGGGAAGTAGTTGTTCAGCGACTTGGTGGCGACTTCGAGATACACGCGGCGCGGGACCGTGTCGTTGCCACCCGCGAGCTTGTCGAAGTTTCCGGCGGTGAGCGTGAGCCACGCGGGCTGAGGTTGGCTGAGGAAGGCGAGGCGCTCCGAGTGAAACGCCTGATCCACGATGAACGCACGCGCGGCGTGTCGCCCTGCAGCGAGGCCAACGGAGAACGTCAAGGGCGCACCCGGCCCGAAGAGCGGACTTTGCACCGCGCCCGCGAGCCGCTGCGACCACGCGTGCGACCAACGGCCCGCCGGCAGCAGTTGCAGCAGCGCAGCCTCGCCCTCGTCCGTCACGACCGGTTCGCCGTCGCGCACGAGACCGTGCTTCATGCCGAAGCCGTCCCAGCGCCAGCCGCACTCGAGGCCCGGTCGCGTGAAGTCGGCAATCAGCGTCAGGTTGGTCTGGTTCGCAGCAACGCGCCGCTCGCGCTCGCGGAGGAAATCCTCGCGCAGTTTTGGCCACGCGGTGGCGAGCACTGTGGCGTTCGTGGAGCGCAGCAACGCCTGCCGCCACAGCCCTGCGAGCGAGTCGGGAAAGGCGGGCGAAGGCTTCTCATCCGACGGCAGCGCGGCGAACTGCGCAGGCAAGGAAGCCTTTGCGTTCAACCATTGCTTCGCGAGTTCCGCGCGCAAGGCCTGCTTGTGCCGGCGCAGTTCAGCGAGCACCACCTCGTTCGGGTCCACCGCGTCCGCGCACCGCACGCCCCACCGCGTGCTCATGAAGACTCCGGCCAGCGCGTAGAAATCCTGCTGCGAGACGGCATCGAGCTTGTGGTCGTGGCACTGCGCGCAGGCGACGGTGGTGCCGAGGAAACCCTTGCTGACCGTGTCAATGATGTTGGCGATGGCTTCCTGCGTGACGCCTTCCGCCCCGGCGTTGTCGCCGTGGCGACGCTCGCCGAGGCGCAGCGCCATCGGGCCGAGGAGGGCTTCGTTCAGGCCGGTGCGCGGGTCCACGCGCGCCGGCAGCAGGTCGCCGGCGACTTGTTCGAGGATGAGCTGGTTGAACGGCAGGTCGTCGTTGAAGGCACGCACGAGGTAGTCGCGGTATCGCCAGGCGTGCTTCGCGGGCGCATCCCATTCGTAGCCGTGCGTGTCGGAGTAATGCACCACATCCATCCAATGCCGC
The DNA here is from genome assembly GCA_046090965.1 of Limisphaerales bacterium. Taxonomy (GTDB): domain Bacteria; phylum Verrucomicrobiota; class Verrucomicrobiia; order Limisphaerales; family SXTU01; genus SXTU01. The sequence goes on from JBJTAU010000379.1 coordinate 2,708, forward strand.
GCCCAGCGCTCGCCGAAGTGCGGGCTGGCGAGGAGGGAGTCCACCAGCGCGGTGAAAGCTTGCGGGGATTTGTCTGCGACGAATCGCTCCACGTCCTCCGGCTTCGGCGACAAGCCCGTGAGCGCAAAGTGCAGCCGGCGCGCGAGCGCGCGGACGTCGGCCTCCGGAGCGGGTGGCAGCGAAGACTTTTCCAGTCGGGCCAGAATGAACCGATCCACTTCAGTGCGGCACCAGGCGGCTCGCTTCAACGACGGGACGGCGACGGAGCGGATAGGCTGCAGGCTCCACCATTCCATGCGCTGCCGAAGCAATTCCTCCGGCCCGCCCGCCGGCGTGGCGGCGGACACGCGTGCCAGCCCGAGGCAGGCCACGAGGAGAACGCTGGTAGCGATTGACTTCATGCGATTGGCTCGGCTGCACCGGTGCCGGAGCCAGATTGAAACGGCGGGTTGGACGCCGCCCGTCCCGGTTTCATTGCGGGGGAGGTGAAAACGGCGAGGTCCTATTTCAGCGCATTGACGATGACGCTGGGAGCGCTTTGCAGGCTGGTTCCCGGGGCGAACACGAGGCGCGCCACCAGCGTGAGCCGGCTGCTCCGCGGGCGAAGGCCCTGCCATTGCAGCGCCAGCTCATAGCCCGTGCCGAGCGAGCTGGTCACGGCGAACGGGGGCAGATTCGCCGCTGGGTGCGACCAGACTTGCGCGGGTTGCACCGGAGGCGCACCGGCCTCGGGGAGCGTCCCGTCATACGCGAGGATCTCCAACGTGCCGCTGCTGATCGGAACGCCTTTCGGGCGGCTGCGATTGCTCGCAAAGACCCGCACGGCCAGGCCATAGGCGCCGTCGGTCGGGTTCGCCTGCAACGGCAACGGCCTGACAAACAGGTGAAGCTCGTGGAAGTCGCTGCCCCGCCCCGACCAGCCACCGCCGCCGGAAGACGAAGCGCACCCGGTCAGGCCGAGGATGAACACGGCGAGCAGAAATCCGCCGGTGGCCATGCGCAGCGGTCGCCACGCCGGCGGCTGAATCTTCGGAACGCCAGACAGGGGGGCTTGAGGCGCAACGACCGGTGTGGAGCGCGAAGCCGGAGAGATCATGAACCGCTGGGCTTCCGTTCCGGAGCATTGCCCGGCGCGGGCACCGCCGGCGGCGGAAAGAGGAGGTCGAGGGAAGGCCGGTTGAAGTCATTCCGCTTCAGCTCCTTGTTCAGCCGCGAACGGTCTAGCTGGTCGCGCAAGGCCTCGTTGGGCTCGGTCATCGGCACCACGGTCTGGTTGTTGGCGAGAATGTTTGGCGTGAGGAAGATGAGCAGCTCGCGCTTCTCCTTCGAGATGCTGGTGGTGCGGAAGGCGGCCCCGAGATACGGGATGTCGCCCAAGTAGGGCACCTTGCGAACGCGTTTGTCTTCCTGGGTGCCGATAAGGCCGCCGATGATGATGGTCTGGCCGTTCTGCACGCTCACGGTCGTGTTCGCGCGGCGCTGGTTGATGATCTGCACCGTGGCGGATGCGTTGATCTTCACCTCAGAGCTGCTGATCGAGGAGTTGGTGGTGCCCAGATCGAGCTTCACGAAGCCGTCAGGGCTGATCTTGGGCGTGACGGTCAAGTTCACACCGATGTCCTCGTAGCGGAAGGAGTTGATCGTGTCGCCACGTTCGGTCACGCGGCTGTCCGTGATGAGTGGCACGCGCTGGCCGATGTTGATCGTCGCCGGCTTGTTGTCTGCGGTCACGATCTGCGGACGGCTGAGCACCTCCAATTTGCCATCGGACTTCAATGCGCGGAGCAGGAAGTTGAGGTCGCCGCCGGTGAGCGCTGCCGAGAAGGAACCTGTGACCGCCTTGGCCAGGCCAAGGTCGGCCCCGACGCTGTAGGGGTTGTTCTTGTGCGTCCACTCCAACCCCAGTTCGTTGCCACCCGTGAGCGCGACCTCCGCGAGGAGCACCTGAATCATCACCTGCGGCTGGGCCTTGTCCAATTCGGCCACGAGCTGCTGCACCTGGGTGAAGTAGCGCGGGCTGGCCGAGAGCAGCAACGAGTTGCTGTTCGTTTCGCCCACCACCGCCACTTCGCGCTCGAGCAGCTGTTGCGCGGCTCCGACGGCGTCGGCGCCGAGCACTTGTGTAACGCGCTGGCGTTCCTGGTCAAGGAAGCTGCGCACCGAGCCGGCCACATCCGAGGCTTGCGTGTTCCTGAGCCGCACCACTTCCGTGCGCCGGTCATTCGCCGTGCTGTTGTCCAGCGACTCGATGATCTGCTCGACCATCGTCACGTAATGATCCGTGCCGCCCACGAGCAGGCTGTTCGTGCGCGGGTCCACGGTCACGGTGAGCGATGCCTGTTCCGCCGTGCCGAGCGTCGCGCTCGCGAGGTCGTTCGTGCCGCCGGGCCGCACCAGCGTGTATTGGATCGTGCGCTGCGTCGCCGTCGTCGCCGTCGCCGTCATGCGGAACATCTGCGTTAGAATGTCCGCCATCGCGCGGGCTGAGGCGTTCTTCAACGTGAAGACCTTGATCTTCGCCTCCTGCGGTGAGCTGGCGTCCAGCCGCGTGATGATCTGCTCCAGCAAACCCATGTAGTCCACGGGCCCGCTCACGATGAGCGAGTTCATGCGCGGATCGGGCGTGATCAACACCGCTTCCTTCAACGCCGCCGTAATCAACTCGCGGCCCTCGTTCGAGCGGGTGATGAACTGCAAGACCGACTGCGCATTCGGGTTCTGCTGGTCCGAGAGCGGCGCGGGCTTCGTGTTCAACGCGGCATTCAAGATCGTCGAGAGCGCGTCGGCCTTCGCGTTCTTCAGCGGGAAGACGCGGATCTCCGCCACGCGCGCCACCTGC
>JBJTAU010000380.1:0-2908 GCA_046090965.1 Limisphaerales bacterium
ATAGCCGGACTTTTAACGCACTATTGCCATGAAGCATCGTCTCCTTGCCACGCTGGCGCTCCTCTTCACCGTCGCCGCGCTCTCCGCCGCCGAGCCACTGCGCGTGTTTATCCGCGCCGGCCAATCCAATCGCGGCAACGAAGTCCACGCGCACCCGCGCTTCCTCGGCGAGTGGACCAAGCTGCTCACCGACCGCGGCATGAAAGTGGACGGTGGCCTCGAACTACCCACGCCCGAGCAGCTCGCCAAGACCGATGTGCTCGTGATGTTCGCGCAGGACGGCGGTGCCTTCCCGAAGGGCCCGCTGCGCGATGGCTTCGAGGCGTTCCTCAAGCGTGGCGGCGGCGTGGTGGTGCTGCACACGGCGGCGGTGCCCACGCGCAACATCGAGGACGGCTCGGACTACTGGAAGTCCGTCATCGGCGGCTCGTGGGTGCATGGGAAAACGAAGTGGCTCGAGAGCAAGATGTCTTTCTACTACGTCAACCGCACGCATCCCATCTCGACCGGCACGGCGAACTTCGACCTCGACGACGAGATTTATTACGACATGGACATGGACCCGCGCGCGACGGTGCTCGGCGCGGCTTACACACCGCACATGAGCGAGAGCCGGCGCAACCAGAAGAACGGCCAGCCCGCCGCTGGCAAGATCAGCGTGTATGACATCCAGCCGCAGATGTGGACGTTCGAGAACCAGCGCGAGGGCGGGAAGCCGTATCGCGCGTTCACCAGTTTGCTCGGACACAAGTTCGCCACGTTCAGCCACCTCGCCTATCGCGCCGTGCTGTTGCGCGGCATCGCGTGGGCCGGGCAGCGCACGAACCTCGATGAGTTTGCCAAGGCGGAGGAAGTCGCCGCGTTGCGTTATCCCGAGGGCGGCACGCCGAAGCCGGCGGAGATTCCGGCCACGCTCGACATCCACCCCGAGTTCACGCTCTCGCTCGTCGCCCGCGAACCGCTCATCACCAAGGCGATGACCCGTGACTGGGATGCGCAAGGCCGGCTGTGGGTGGCCGAGACGCCGGAGTATCCCGATGGCCGTTACGCGCCGTCGCCCAGCGACTACGTCCAGCGCTGGCAGCCCGAGGCGAAGATTGGCGCGGACAACCGCTACGAGCGCCCGGCCTACGACCGCATTTCCATCCTGACCGACACGGACGGCGACGGCGTGATGGACAAGAAACAGGTTTTCTACGAGGGGCTGGAGCTGGTCACGAGCTTCGTCTTCCACAAGGACGGCGTCATCGTCGCCGCCGCGCCGGACGTGTGGCTGTTGCGCGACACCAACGGCGACGGCAAGGCGGACAAGGTCGAGAAGCTCTACACCAACCTCGGCAACCGCGACACGCACGCGGTGCTCAACACCCTGCGCTGGGGTTACGACGGCTGGATTTACGGCACGCACGGCTACAGCGGCACGAGCAGCGTGAAGAGCGGCGACGGCGCGAAGGACTTCGGCCCGGTCGGCTCCGGCGTCGTGCGCTTCAAGCCCGACGGCTCCGCGTGGGAGCAGTATTCTTCGAAGGGCGGCAACACCTGGGGCCTGCAAATCGCGTGGGACAACGAGGTCTTCTGGACCCAGCCCACCAGCGGCGACCTCCTCATGCACACCGTCATGGCCGAGAGCCAGCTCGTGAAGGCGGGCGTCAAGGGCTTGCCCAGCTGCAGCGTCGTGCGCAGAAGCCCGAAGAGCTTCCCGCTGATTCCCTACGACTCGCTGCCGTATGGGCAAATCGACTGGGTGGGCAGCTTCACGGCGGCGGCGGGCTGCGTGATTTACGACGGCGGCGCGTGGCCGGCGAAGTGGAACTACAGCTACTTCACCACCGAGCCGACCATCAACCTGCTGCACCACGAGAATGTGAAGGCCGACGGCGTGAGTTACGCGGGCGAGAAGGAAGCCGCGCGCGAGGAGTTGGAATTCATCGCCGGCAAGAACCTGTGGTTCCGCCCCATCGAGGTCCGCACCGGCCCGGACGGTGCGATGTATGTCGTGGACTTCTGCAACCAAGCCATCATCCACAACGACACGCGCGGCCCGAAACACGGCCCGCGCAACGCCGCCATCCGCCCCGACCGCGACCACTACTACGGCCGCATCTGGCGCGCGGACCACAAGCAGGCCAAGAAGCTCGACGTGCCGAACCTCGCGAAGGCCGCTCCCGCCGACCTCGTGAAGGCGCTCGAAAGTGTGAACGACAACACGCGTGCCACCGCCGTGCGTTTGCTCGCCGAAGCGAACAAGGCCGACGCCGCGCCCGCGCTCAAGCAACTCGTCACCTCGCAGAAGACACCGCAGGCCCGCGTCGCCGCGCTCTACGCGTTGAGCCGCATCGGCCAGCTTGATGCCGCCACGCTCACCGCCGCAGCGAGCGACAAGGACGAAGCCGTCCGCAAGAACGCCGTGCGCGTCGCCGCCGCCGCGACCGCGCCGAACAGCAAGGCCACCGCACTCAAACTCGTGCAGGATGGCAGCGCCCGCGTCCGCCTCGAGGCGCTCAACGCCCTCGCCGCGCAGGACGTGGACGCCGCCACCGCCGCCGCGCTCGTCGCCGCGTATCCCTCGCTCGACGACAACTGGTCCAAGGCCGCGTTCCTCATCATCGCCGCGAAGTCGCCCGAGCTGTTCCTCGAAGCCGCGTTCAGCAGCGGCAATTTGCCCGCACTCACACCGTTGCTCACCGCGCTCACCGACCGCCTGGGCGCGGGCAGCCCCGACGGCGCGGCCAAGCTCGTCATCTCGCTCGCCGCGCGGCCCGCGTCCGCCGACGCCCTGAAGGTCGCGATGCGGAACGCCCTCGCCGCCGCGTCGCAGGGCAACCCGCCGTCGTCCGCGCGGCTCTCCGCCGCGCTCCAGACGCTGCTCACAGCGCCGACAGCGCGCGTCGCCGCTGCGACCCTGCCG
>JBJTAU010000381.1:0-4885 GCA_046090965.1 Limisphaerales bacterium
CCACAGCACGACGGCGAAGAAACTCTTGGGCGGTCTGGCGCTCGACACGCGCGCGGGCGTGCTCTAGGGCGGCGATGCCGGAGCGGCGGTGGTCGCGGGTGAGGCGGAGTCAGCGAGGTTGATCGAGGCGGTGCGCTATAAAAACCACGACCTCCAGATGCCGCCGAAAAGTCCGCTGCGACCCGAGCAGGTGCGCGATCTGGAACAGTGGGTGAGGCTCGGCGCGCCCGATCCGCGCGCGGAGTCGGTGGCGGTCAGTGCGCGCAAGGGTCTGAGCGTGGAGGAAGGCCGCAAATTCTGGGCCTTTCAGCCGATCGTTGATCCGCCCGTGCCCACGCTTCGCAATCCGCAATTCGCAAGTCGCAAGTCCATCGACGCTTTCATCGCCGCGAAGCTCGCGGAGAAAAAGCTTTCTCCCGCGCCGCGCGCGGACAAGCGCACGTTGATTCGTCGCGCGACGTTCGATCTGACCGGTCTGCCGCCGACGCCCGAGGAAGTGGATGCGTTCCTCACCGACCCGGCGCCCGATGCGTTTGCCAAAGTCATTGAGCGCTTGCTCGCGTCGTTGGCTTACGGCGAGCGCTGGGGCCGGCACTGGCTGGATGTCGCACGTTACGCGGACTCGAACGGCCTCGATGAGAACGTCGCGCACGGCAATGCATGGCGCTACCGCGACTACGTGGTGAACAGCTTCAACGCGGACAAGCCCTATGACCGCTTCGTGCGCGAGCAGGTCGCCGGTGATCTGATGCCGACCGACTCGCTGCCGCAGCGGCACGAACAGTTGACCGCCCTGGGCTTCCTCACCATCGGCCCCAAGCTCCTCGCCGAGCCGGACAAGGTGAAGTTGGAGATGGACTTGATCGACGAGCAAATCGAGACGCTCGGGCGCGCGTTCCTCGGCATGACCTTTGGCTGCGCGCGCTGCCACGACCACAAGTTCGACCCGGTGCCGACGACGGATTACTACGCGCTCGCCGCAATCTTCAAAAGCACGCGCACGATGGATGACTTGAAAACCATCGCGAAGTGGCACGAGCCAGAAGTCGCCACGGCTGCCGAGCGCGCGGCGTTCGACGCGCATCAGAAACGCATCGCCGAGCAGAAGGCGGCGGTGGCCAGCTTCGTCGCGACCGCGAACAAGTCGCTCGTGACCGACAAGGGCTTGAAGGAAGTGCCGAAGAATCCCGAGACCCAATATCCAACGAACACGGTGGCGGAGCTCAAGTCGCTGCGCGACGCGCTCGCGAAGCTGGAGAAGGACGCGCCGGAGCTGCCGACGACGATGGGCGTGACCGACGCAACGAACATCCTCGCGAGCCTGCCCGTGCACATTCGCGGCAGTCACCTCACACTTGGCACGGCGGTGCCGCGCGGCTTCCCGCAGGTGATGCAGTTCGCCAGCTTGCGCGCGGAAATGCCCGCACAACAAAGCGGCCGGCTCCAACTTGCGCAGTGGCTCGCCAGCCCCGAGCATCCGCTCACGGCCCGCGTGATGGTGTACCGCATCTGGCGTTGGCTTTTCGGGAAGGGCCTCGTCGCGAGCACGGACAACTTTGGTTTGCTCGGCGAGCGGCCCTCGCATCCCGAGTTGCTCGACTGGCTCGCACGGCAGTTCATCGCCAGCGGCTGGAGCGTGAAGGCGATGCACCGGCTGGTGATGAATTCGGAGACGTATCAGCGCGCAGGACGAGTCGAGCGTCGAGCGTCGAGCGTCGAAGGCTCCGGCAGGTTCAGCCGTGCTCTGGCCCTCGACTCTCGACCCTCGACCCTCGACCCTGACAACCGCCTGCTCGCGCGCTTTCCGATGCGCCGGCTGGAAGCGGAGGAAGTGCGCGACGCGCTGCATTTCGTCGCGGGTTCGCTGGATCGTGTGATGGGCGGCAAGACGATCCCGGTGAAGAACCGCGAGTTTTTCTTCAACCACACCTCGAAGGACGCGACCACCTACGACAGCCCCCGCCGCGCGCTTTACCTGCCGATCGTGCGGAACAATGTCTACGACCTCTTCGAGCAGTTCGACTTCCCCGATCCCGCTGTGCCCAATGGCAACCGCAACGCCACCGTCGTCGCACCGCAGGCGTTGCTGATGCTCAACAGCGAACTCGTGGGCAAGGCCGCGAGCGCGTTCGCTGCGAGCCTGCAAGCTGCCGCGCCGGACGACACGCAACGGCTCGCGCTCGCCTACCAGCGCGCCTCCGCGCGTCCGCCGAACGCCGCGGAACTGGCGCGCGCGAAGAAATTTCTCGCGGGCTTCCAGCCTGACTCCGCCGCAAGCCCGAGCGCATGGGTCGTCTTCTGCCAGTCGCTCCTCGCGGCGAACGAGTTCATCTACCTGAACTGAGCGGCGTCGTTCAGCTTGCCGGTTGAACCTGCATGGCTTTCCCCGCACACTCGCGACCATGCTCAAGCTGCTTCGCCCGCTGGCCCTCGCGCTCTTCGTCGCTGCGCTTACCGCTGCCGCCGCCACGCCGGCCAAGCGCCCGAACATCCTTTTCTTTCTCACGGACGACCAGCGTTGGGACGCGTTGAGCATCGCGGGCAACCCGCACCTCCAGACGCCGCACATGGACCGCATCGGGCGCGAGGGCGTGTATTTCAAGAACACCTTCTGCACCACGTCGCTCTGCTCGCCGAGCCGCGCGAGCATCTTGAGCGGCGTTTACGCGCACACGCACGGCGTGCAGAACAACTTCACCGAGTATCCCGCGAACTTCCGCAGCTTCCCGATGCAGCTCCAGGCGGCCGGCTACGACACCGCCTACTTCGGCAAGTGGCACATGGGCGAAAACAACGACCAACCGCGCCCCGGCTTCAACTGGTTCGTCACGCACAAGGGCCAGGGCAAATACTACGACACCGAGTGGAACATCAACGGCCAGGGCGGCAAGGTCATCCCCGGCTACTACACGCACATCGTCTCGCAGCTCGCCGAGGACTGGCTCAAGCAGGACCACGGCGGCAAACCGTGGCTCCTCATGGTCGGCCACAAGGCCCCGCACAGCTTTTATTTCCCCGAGCCGAAATACTCGAACAGCTTCGACCACGTGTGGATTCCGTATCCCGAGTCCGCGTTCCGGCTCGATGACAAACCGAAGTGGCTGCAGGAGCGCATCAACACCTGGCACGGCATTTACGGTCCGCTCTTCGAGTGGAGGAAGAACTTCCCCGACTCCCGGCCCGAGGCGGTGAAGGACTTCGCTGCAATGACCCGCGCCTACTGGGGCACCATCCGCAGTGTGGATGATTCGCTCGGGCACTTCTACGAACTGCTCAAGGCGCGCGGCGAGCTGGACCACACCATCATCGTCCACATGGGCGACAACGGCCTGCTCAACGGCGAGCACGGCATGGTGGACAAGCGCACCATGCACGAGGCTAGCATCCGCATCCCGCTGGTCGTGCGTTACCCCAGCCTCACGCTGCCGACGCAGCCAAAGGTCATCGCGCAGCAAGTGCTCACCGTGGACATGGCCCCGAGCCTCCTCGAACTCTGCGGTGTCGCGCCCCTCAAGGACATCCACGGCAAGTCCTGGGTGAAGCTCGTGCAGTCGGGCGATCCCGCGTGGCGCAAGTCGTGGTTCTACCATTACAACTACGAGCAGCAGTTCCCCTACACGCCCAACGTGCGCGGTGTCCGCACTGACTCATGGAAGTATGTCCATTACCCCCACGGCGACGGCTCCCTCGACCGTCACCTGGCCGAGCTTTACAACGTCGAGTTCGACCCCGACGAGCGGCACAACCTCATCGCCAACCCGAAATATGCGCCCGTCGTGAAGGAACTCCAAGCCGAGCTGGCGAAGCTCATGAAGCAGACCGGCCTCACCGCCGCGACCGACAAGATGCCGCTGGACGCCGGCATCAAGCAGGCGCTGCCGGACCAGAAGATCCGGTAGTGCGCGGGCGATTGCACTCCGCGCACGAACCTGCAAACCTCGCGGCACTATGTCGAGCATTGGCAAACTGATGAAGCAGGCGCAGCGGATGCAGCAGCAGATCGAGCGCGTCCAGAGCGAACTCGCCGCCAAGACCGTCGAGGCCTCCAGCGGCGGCGGCGTGGTGAAGGTCACCGCGAAGTGCGATGGCACCATCGCCTCGATCAAGATTGACCCGGCCGCAGTCAACCCGGCCGACGTGTCGCTCATCGAGGACATGGTCCTCTCCGCCGCCAACAACGCCCTCACGCAGGCCAAGGAAATTTCCAACACCGAGATGGGCAAGGTGACGCAGGGCTTCAACCTGCCGGAAATGATGTGAAGCCGCGATGCGTGATGCGTGGTGCGTGAGAACGCCCGCGCGCTTCCGGCTGAAGTCACGCACCACGCACCACGTTCATGGCATCGCTTCCCGAACCCATCATCGCCCTGACCTCCGCGCTCGCGCGGCTGCCCGGCATCGGGCCGCGCTCGGCGGAGCGGCTGGCGCTGCATCTCGTGCAGAGCGAGGCGGGCGCAGTGCGGGCCTTGGCCGACGCCATCCTCGCCGCGCGCGAGCGCATCTCGTTGTGCCACACCTGCGGCGCGCTCACGGAACGACAACCTTGCGCGCTTTGCGATGACCCGCGTCGCGACGCCACCCTCATCTGCGTGGTGGAACGGCCCACGGACATTTTCAGCATCGAGAAGTCCGGCGCATTCCACGGGCGCTTCCACGTGCTGGGCGGGAAGATTTCTCCGCTCAACGGCGTCGGCCCGGAGGACTTGCGAATCGCCGCCCTCGAAACCCGCCTCAGCTCCGAGCTGGTGAAGGAAATCATCCTCGCGCTCGGCACCGACGTGGAAGGCGACGCCACCGGCCACTACCTCGCCAAGCGCCTCGCATCGCGCGGCGTGAAGGTGAGCCGGCTCGCGCACGGGCTGCCGGCGGGGAGTGGGCTGGAGTT
>JBJTAU010000382.1:0-3055 GCA_046090965.1 Limisphaerales bacterium
CGGCAGACGAGACCCTCGCCGCCGAGGATGGCCGTGGCCCAGCTTCCGCCGGCCTTGGTGACGGTAAAGTTCAACGTCTCTTGGAACGCGACGATATGTCCGGTATCCACGATGTAGTCGCCGTCCACCTCGATCGGATAAATCGCCCCGAAGCTGGAGATGATGACGGGGCCGGTGCCGCTGAGCTGGAGCCAGAAGACGCTCTCGCCGGAGAAGAAGGACTTGAACCCTTGCCAGCCGAGATTGAGATTCACGCTGCTCTCGCAGGCGACGAACGAGCCGGCCTGGACGATGAGGTTTTCCCCGCAGAGATCGTAGCGGAGCATGTCGCCGGGCAGCGTGGCCGCCAGAAAGACTTCGCCCGGCGCCGTGGTGGCGGAGAAGTGGTTGAGGAACAGGGACTCCCCCGCCAGCAGGCGCTTGGCGGCGGCGAGGAAGGAGCCGGAGTCGCGCTTGTGCGTGGTGGTGGTGAGCGCGAGCGTGTCGCTCATGGCGATCATCGCGCCGGACTCGGAGGTGAGATGCTCGCCGGGCGAGAGGACGATGCGCGCGGCGGAATTGCCGGGGCGGTGGAGGAGGTCTATTTGCATGGAGACGACGTAAAGATGCTGGATGCCGGATTCTTGATGCTGGATGCGCGGTCGGTGGCTGCTATTTCTCGCTGCGATGGCCGCGTTCAACACTTTGGAGGAATAGGTTGAGCTTTTTCCCGAGCAGTTCGAGCCGCGAGTGAAGCTGATCGTAAGTGGACCGGTCCTGCAACGAACCCGTCTCGAACAAGGTTTCAAGGTGGTCGGTCGTCTCATCGCAGGATCCGAGCGCATAAACCAGATGCTTCTCGAACTCCGCCTTGTAGCGGCGGCGACTATAGCCCTCGACGATGTTGGATCGCACCGACTTGACCGACCGTCGGATTTGGCTGCCCTCCTCGAACATCTCGAACTTTGGCAACCGCAGCAGGGTCATCTCATGCACGCCGATGACCGCCTCCTTCGCCAACTGCCAGATCTCCAGATTTCGGTAGCTCATGTCAGTTTGAAATCGTTCGAGGTTCCGCTGCCCATCCAGCATCTTGCATCAAGCATCCAGCATCAAATTCTCGGATTCAGCCAGTTCGCCAGGCCGCTGATGCTGCGGGTTTGGATCACGATCTTGCCCTTGCCCTCGAGGCGCGTGACGAAGCCCTCGCCGCCAAACAGGCTGGAGAAGATTCCGCCGGCCAGTTGCAGCTTCAGCTTCATCTGCGGCTCGTAGGCAACGAGGTGGCTGGTGTCCACCAAGAATTCGCCTTCGACCTGGCGTTCCAAGATTTCGCCGTAAGCGCCATACCAAAGCGTGCCGGTGCCGGAGACCGCGAGCTTGAAGAAGCCTTCCCGCGCGATGCCGCTCACGAGACCGGCCCAGCGCACGCCAAGCTTCAGCCCCGGCGTGGAGGCGATGTAAGCGCCGGGCTGGAGGCAGAGCGTCTCGCCGTTCAGTTGCACCTCGCGCATGTTGCCCGGCGTGGTCTGCACGAGGGTCACGCGGCGCGGGCCGCTGGTGGTGTTGGTGAACGTGTTCACGAACAGCGATTCGCCCGCGAGGAACTTCTTGGCCAAGCCGGAGAAGAAGCCACCGTTAAACTTGGCTTGCAGTCCGAGGTCGGCGGCCATGCTCGACATCGCGTCGGACTCGGCCATGACACTTTCGCCGGGTTCGAGGTCAACATGCAGATAGGCGAACGACGGCGCGCCCTCGATGGTGGTTTTCATTCGCGTAGTGGAGTCGGTTTAAGAAAGGACTGTGCGGCGCGAGTGCAAGCCTGCCGCCCCGAATGCAAACCAGTAAGTGTTGGGGGCGAGGCAGAAGTCAGCTTTAGTTGTCCTCGTCGTCCTTTGGATTCGTGCCGGGGAGCAAACCCATCAGGCCGAGTGCAAAGGCAATCACTCCCGCGCACATCGGGCCGAACAGAACCAACGACTCAGTGAGACTGGAATAGCCGCTCGGCCCTGACGCTCCCCCGCGAAACCAATGCATGACGCCGGGGAACGACAAACCGAAACAGATGCTTATCGCGGCCCAGACTCCCACGGTCCACCCGAGGATGGCGAAGTAGTGCTTCATGTCGTCGGTGACTACCGCGACCGTGACACACCCTCCACGAGTCCGCCAGCTTTCCGGGTGCACAACCTGGTCAGCCTGCGAATCGCGCGCAGGGGCGCGAATGCGGGGGACTGCACCTGACTTGCATGCATCCACGGGCCGTCCTTTTCCCTCGCCTCATGCACGTCGGGCTTCCCATAGTTCTCGCGCTCGTGATTGCCGCCATGGAACATCAGCCCGCCGGGGCCGGCACCGACCTCGTCCAGCAGGTCGCGGAAATCTTTTCGCCCACCGGGTTGCTCTCCAAGGCCAGCAATTTCGAGTTCCGCCCCGAGCAGCAGGAGATGGCCGTGGCCGTCGCCCGCGCGCTCATGAGTCAGGAGCACCTCGTCGTCGAGGCTGGCACCGGCGTCGGCAAATCGCTCGGCTATCTCATCCCGGCCATCCTCTTCGCCCTCGCGCAGAAGAAGAAAGCCGTCGTCTGCACGCACACCATCAACCTCCAAGAGCAGCTCACCCAAAAAGATTTGCCCATGCTCGCCGCCGTGCTGGGCGCGCTGCCGGAGCCGGTGCGGTTCAACTTTGCGATGCTCAAAGGCCGGGCGAACTACCTCTGCTCCCGCCGCCTGCACAAGGCGATGCAGCAGGCCGACGCGCTCTTCACTTCGCCCGAGCAGGAGGAGCTGAAGCGCGTCTTCGAGTGGTCGAAGGAAACGAAGGACGGCAGCTTGTCGGACTTCGATTTGGAGCCGGACCCGAAAGTCTGGGCGCAGGTCTGCTCCGAGCGCGGGCTGTGTTCGCCGAAAATTTGCGGTCACCAGTCGGACTTCGCGAAAGACCACGGCCTCTGCTTCTTCCAGCGTGCGCGCAAGAGCATCCTCGCCGCCGACGTGCTGGTGCTGAACCACACGTTGTTCTTCACGTTGCTCGGCGCGGTGAGCGAGGAGCAGGAGGGCGGCATCCTCTTCCAGAA
>JBJTAU010000383.1:0-5499 GCA_046090965.1 Limisphaerales bacterium
GGCCGCGGTCGAGCAGGCGGGACCGTTGCGCGAGCTGCTGGCATGAAGTGCCTACTCACGTGCTGCGGGCTCGTCGCGTTGCTCTCGACCGCGGCCCTGGCGGAGCATCGCGCGGCGCTGCTGATCGGAAACAGCAACTACCCGAAAGCGGCGCTGGCGTCGCCGCCGCGGGACATTCGTGCGGTGGGCGAGGCGCTCAAGAAACGCGGCTTCGCGGTCACGCAGGCTGAAAATCTCAACGCGAAGGAACTGAAGGACGCGGTGGCGGCATTTGCCCGATCGGTCCCGACGCGCGGCACGGCGCTCATCTCTTTTTCCGGTTACGTGCTGCCGAACAGCAAGCCGGACGCTCCGTTGGCGGATAACGCGCTGCTCCCGATTGATGGCAACGCGCTTCACGATGGCACCGTCGCCAGTTCACACACAGGAGCGGCGCGCCTGATGACCGGACTCGCCAAAGACAGCGGAAGCGTGCGGAACATCCTCATCGTGGATGGCTGCTATGCGCATCCCGCGCAGCAGAAGACGGCGAAGAAAGGCCTGATCAAATCCGGCAAACTGGCACCGGAGAGCCTCGTCATTTTTGCCGCGCCGACGGGCGAGGTGCTGGAGCCTGCGATGGAGGGGATTTCGCCGTTGGCGAAAAAATTCAGCGACGCGCTGAACTCAGCGCAACCGTTCGACAAGATTCTCAATGAACTGAGCGCCACGAAGGAGTCGGCTCTCGACGATCTTTCCGCGCTCGCCGCGCCTGCGTCGAAAGCCATCGCGTCGCCTGCGGAACTCCCGCTCGGTGCGAAACCCGGTGACGAATGGGTGAGCGACCGGGGCATGGTCTTCTGCTGGTGCCCGCCGGGGAAGTTCACGATTGGCAGCGCCGAGAATTCTCCCGCGCATGAAGAGGACGAGATTCAGGCGGACATCGAATTCCCGCAGGGATTCTGGATTGGAAAGTTCGAGTTCACGCGGCGCGAGATGATGGCGATCCGCGGGGGCGTCTATCTCTCGACCGGCGACCACAAGCTGCATCCATTAAACATGCTCCATGGCGCGAAGGACGTTGACGACTATCTGGCCAAGCTCAACGAAACTGCGCCGCCTGGCTGGAGCTATGACGTGCCCACCGAGGCCGAATGGGAATACGCCGCGCGGGCCGGAACCAGCACGGACTATTTTTTTGGAAACGATCCCGCCGAGCTGGCCAAGTATGGCAACTTCGCGGACCGCACGTTGCGGGAGAGCGACGCGTTCGGCGAGTTGCCCAAAAATTGGACAGCCAAGAAGCCCGGCGTGGTGTATTTCGGCGACCGCCAGGCCGGCATCGACAGCTACGCGCACAAGACCTGGAGCGATGGCAATGCGACGATGGCGCTCGTGGGGAGTTATCCGCCGAATCCCTGGGGCCTGCACGATGTTCACGGGAATCTGGCCGAGTGGACTTCCACGCAATACCACTCCGCGCGGCTTGTTCCGGAAAAGCCGGACCCGAACGTCGGCGTGGTGACCAAAGGCGGAAGCTGGCTCAGCACCGCGGCCTATTGCCGCTCGGCGATGCGCACGTGGGCGGTCATCCCCGAGAACGGCGTGGGGCTTCGCTTCGTCCTGCGCAGGAAAGCCGTAACTGCGCCCGCTCCCGTCGCGCAGAAATGGACTGCGTTGGTGCCCATGGCATTTCAAAGCGAAGCGGGAGCCACGGCGACGATTTCGGCGGACGGCGTCGTGCTGGTCAGCGGCAAGCCCGCGAAGGACACCTACACGCTCCACGCCACGGTGCCGGCCGGGATCGAACCCAAGGCGATCAAACTCGAAGCCCTCGCCGATCCCAGCCTGCCCAAACAAGGCCCCGGTCGCGCCGGGGACGGCCAATTCCTTTTATGCGAGTTCGGCGTCCGCTTTGGCACGCCCGGCTCCAAGGACGCGACGAAGTCCTTGAGAATCCTCGATGCACAAGCCGATTTCGTTCAACCGGGCACGCGTATCACTGACGTGATTGATGGACGATCCGATCCAAACACCGGATGGGGAATCAGCGGTGCCACGGGCAAGGACCACGCCGCCGTCTTCCCCATTGCCCTTCCATCCCGAAACGGCCCGGACGGCGCGCGATGGCGGCATCCTCGCTCCGCGAACGACGGACCTGTGGCCGGCTCGCCTCTCGTATTTGTCCTCGATCATTCCAACGCTGCCACGCTCGGGAAGTTTCGCCTCTCCCTCATGCACGAAGTTCCCGACGTGACGACCGCCGCGCAGAAGCCGCGCTCCAAGTGACCCCGTGACCCAGCGACAGCCATGAGAATCGCACTGCTTTGCCTCGTCATCCTCGCGCCGCTCGCACCTGTCCGTGCCGCCGATGTCGCCGCGCTCCTCGACCGCTATTGCGTCAAATGCCACGACAACGACGAAAAGAAAGGCGGGCTGTCGGTCGAATCGCTGAAGGGATTCAAGGATGCCAGGCCGGAAGTCTGGTCGGCCATCCATGAGCAATTGGAACTCGGCCAGATGACGCCGAAGAAAAGCAGCAAGCCCACTGCGGAGGAACGGCAACTCCTCGTTTTGTGGATCGCGGATTCGCTGCGTGCCGCCGGTCATCACGTCAATAACAAGCTCGACTGGCCGAACTACGGCAATTTCCTCCCGCACGAATTGCTCTTCGGCGTGAAGCCGCATCCGGCGCCCGCCACCCAGGTCCGCGTCTGGCGTCAGCGCCCCGCCGCCTACCGGTTCTCCGGCAACGGCGTCCAGCCTTTCTCACTCGTCCCGGGCCAGCAGGTCTCCGACTACAGCGCGCTCTACACCGTGGATGAATCGTCCACCGAAATCGTCCTGCGCAACGCCCAGCAACTCATCGAATCGTGGACCAAAGTGGAACTCCGCGACGGCGAGGTGAAGAGCGTCGCGGGCTCGCCAGCGCAGCCTGGTTTGCTGCCGATCCTACACCCGGAGCGCGAACCCACGCCCGCACAGTTCGCCACCGCCGTGAAACAAGTGTTTGGATGGGCCCACGACCGGGCCCCGAGCGAGGAGGAACTCGCCAGCCTCCGCCAGCTCTATGACAAGGCGTCCGCGAAATACGGCCGACTCCAGGGTGGCCGCGTCGCGCTCACCGCTCCGTTACTCAAGCCCGATGCCATCTACCGGCTGGAACTTGGCGCGGGACCGCTCGACGAACATGGCCGCCGCCGGCTGACGAAGTCGGAAATCCTCACCGCGCTGACGCACACGCTCTCCGAGGGCAAGCCACCGCAGGCGATCCAGACCGCGCGCGCGAAGGCGGAACCGGCGCTGGCCACGCGCGAGGAGGTCGCCACGCTGGGGCGCGAACTCCTCGATGGCCCGCGCCCGAACGCGCGGCTGCTGGTGTTCTTCGATGAATACTTCGACTACAAAAAAGCCGTCGGCGTGTTCAAAGACGTGCCGTCCGGAATCGGCGGTTACAACGCCGGCCAGTTGGTCCGCGAAACCGAGCGGCTCATCGCCCACGTCGTCGGCCAGGACAAGGACGTGCTCCGCACGCTGCTGACGACCGACCAGGCCTTCATCGACCCCCGCGCGCCGCAGTCCAACCAAACACCCACTCATCGCATCTACAACCTGCCGGCGGACTTCAAGCACCGGAAAGGCCCCGTCACGCTATCCTCCGACGAGCGCGCCGGGATTCTCACCCAACCGGCGTGGCTCATCGCCTTTTCCACCAACTTCGACAACGACCCCGTGCGCCGCGGCAAGTGGATCCTCGAGCACCTCCTCGGCGGCACGGTCCCCGATGTCCCCGTGACCGTGAACGCCGTCGTCAGCCGCGACCAGACGAAGACCCGGCGCGACCGGCTCGAAACCGTCCGCACCGATGCTTATTGCTGGAAATGCCACCAGCAGATGAACCAACTGGGGATGCCATTTGAGAGCTACGACCAGTTCGGGCGCTTCCGCCTGCGGGAACTCGACGGCCCCGTCAACACCACCGGAGCACTCGTCACCGCCGGCCCCGTGTTCGACATCAGCGACAAGACCCTCGACGGCGCGGTGTCCAATCCCATCGAACTGATCCATCGGCTGGCGAATTCCAAGCGCGCGCAGGAAGTCTTCGTTCGTTACGCCTTCCGATTCTTCCTCGGCCGCAACGAAACCGTTCGCGACGCAAAGACGCTTCAGGAGGCGAACGATGCCTACACCGCGACCGGCGGAAGCATGAAAGCGCTCGTGGTCTCGCTGCTGAGTTCGGATTCGTTCCTGTATCGCAGCGTCGAGCCGTGAGCGCTTGGCCGACGATTGAACTGCGGAGATTCGCCAGCGCGCCTCGGGATTCCAAAAAATAGCAACAAGAACCATGAAACTCGCCACCGTCCTCGCCCTGCTTTGCGCCCCACTCTGCATCGCAGCACCCAAGCCTGTGATTCCCGAGATCCCCGAAATCCTGAAGTCCGCCAAGGCGAACGTCTCGAATCGCGCTGACCTCGGCGGCCTCACGCTGAGCCTCAGTTCGCCCACGCCGCTCACCGATGAGCAATGGTCGGCGATCGAGTCGCTCAAGGTCCGCGCATTCATCTTCAGCGGCAAAGCCGGCGACGACCCCGCCATGTCCCGCGTGGTGAAGCTCGACCCGACGGCGTTGCAGTTCTTCGGTTCCCCGATGACCGACGCTGGCGCCGCACACATCGCCGAGATGAAATCGCTAAAAACGCTGATGATGTCGCACGCGGACCGGCTCACCGCTGCCGCAGCCACAGCGCTCGCCAATCATCCCTCGGTCGAAGTTTTCGCCACCGATGGCCGGTTTGCGGCGCAGGGCATGGCCCAGATCGCCACGGCAAAAAAGCTGCGCGACGTCATGCTTCAACACACCGTCTGCAGCGACGCCAACATCGCGCTGCTCGCCCGCCATCCTTCGTTGGAAAAAATCCGCCTCTGGCCGAACGGCAACTACGGCGTCCTCACCGACGCCGCGCTTCCCTCGCTGGCGACGCTGCCGAAGCTGAAGGAACTGACACTGGAGTTCTCCATCTTCACCTACGCGGGCGGGCTCAAGCACCTCAAAGACATCCCCACGCTCACCAAGCTCACACTCGGAGAAGTGGCCGTGTCCGACGAGGACCTGGCTCAACTGAAAGCCGACCTTCCCAACGTGACCATCACCCACACGCCGATGAAACCCGAATACCGCGCGAAGTGGGATCAAGCGATGGCGACGAAGGCGAAGAAGAAGTGACGCCCGGGAAATCCGACGCATCCATTACCGAATTGCGCCGCATCGTGGCCACAGAAAGATTCCCCGCATGAACACCACCCGCCGACATTTCATCCGCACCAGTTCCGCCATGCTCGCGCTGCCCTGGCTGGAGAGCCTTACCAGCGCCGCGAATCCCACGCCACCGAAGCGGCTCATCTCCATCTGCACGGGCTTCGGCCTATATGGGCCGGCGTTCTTCCCGGGCGCCGATCAGGCGGGGCGGTGGTCCAATGCGGCACGCCGGATTGCTCAACTTGCGTCCTTCGGTGAAGGCC
>JBJTAU010000384.1:0-2614 GCA_046090965.1 Limisphaerales bacterium
CGGGGCTACATGGAGCGCGCGTTTTACGGGCTGCTCGACCCCGCGCTCGCGCCGCCGCCGGAGCACCGCGTCTTCCCCGACCCGCGCGACTGCGGCGCGGTGCAGCGGCTGATCGACGCGCGCGGCGGCGTGGACGTGACGTTTGGGGGCATCGGCATCAACGGGCACATTGCGTTCAACGAACCACCCGAAGCGAATGCGGAATGCGGAATGCGGAATGCGGAATCAAGTCAGAGACTCCTCACGTCGTCTCCTACGGTGGCGGAGGTCGCGGCGCTGCCCACGCGCGTGCTCTCGGTGGCGGGGGAGACGCGGACGATCATCTCCGTCAGGGGGGGCGGCGGCAGCGAAGTCGTGCCGCCGCGGTGCGGAACGCTCGGGATGAAGGCAATCCTCGCGTCGCGAACGCTGCGGTTCTACTGCAACCGCCCGGGGCAAAGCGCGGTCGTGCGCCGCGTCTTGCACGGGCCGATCACGCCCGCGTGCCCGGCGTCGCTGCTGCGGGTGCACGCGGACGCGGTGCTGACGATGGCTGATTACGTGGCGCAGCCGCCGGAGATCCGGCTGAGGTGAGGGAGAGTATTCAGTAACCAGTGTTCAGTGTTCAGTTGGGAATCGAACTCCACTGCCCCCACTGAAAACTGAACACTGAACACTTTCCTCCTCCACCACCCCACGTCGGCGACTACTTGGCTTGCCGCTTCGCGATGTTCGCCAGCAGCTTCTCGGCGCAGGCCTTCGCAAACTCCGGCGCGTTGATGACGCAGTCCATTTCCACGAGCTCAACGTCCTTTCGGAGAAAGGATTTTAGCGTGGTGAACAGGATGCGGTCGGCGAGTGGGTCGTGAAATTTCTGGCCGAGCGCGCTGATGACGCTGATGGCACGTGTAGGCAGCAGCACGGTGACGGGGCCGGTGGAGAGGTTGACCTTCTCGGCGAGAATGCGGCCCAACTCCGCGCATTCCTCCGGCGTTGTGCGCATGAGCGTCACCTGCGGATTATGCTGGTAGAAGTTGCGGCCGGCGAACTTCGCCGGGACGGTTTCGGGTGCGCCGAAGTTCACCATGTCGAGGCAGCCGGGCGCGACGATCGCGGGGACGCCGTGGCGCGCGGCGGCTTCGCAACGCGTCGGGCCGGCCCCAAGGATGCCGCCGACCAATTCATCCGCCCACTCGGTCGTAGTGATGTCGAGCACGCCGGCGACGAGACCGGACTCGATGAGCGATTCCATCGCGCGGCCGCCTGTGCCGGTGGCGTGGAAGACGAGGACTTCGTAGCCGGCGGCTTCGATGATCTTCTTCGCGGCCTGCACGCAATCGGTGGTGTTGCCGAACATGGAGGCGACGATGAGCGGCTTGTCCTCGCCGGGCTGCGGGACGCTCTCGACCATGCCGCAGATGGCTCCGGCGGCGCGGGTGAGAATCTGGCGCGAGATGCGGTTGATGCCGGCGACATCCACCACGGCAGGAACCATCACGATGTCCTTCACGCCGACATATTGCGCGGTGTTGCCGGAGGCGAGCGTGGAGACCATGACCTTGGGGAAGCCGATGGGCAGTGCGCGCATCGCGGCGGTGCCAATGGCCGTGCCGCCGCCGCCACCGAGGGAGATCACGCCGTCAATGCGCCGCTCCTCGACGAGCCTTCCCAGCACCACGGGCGCGCCCTTGGACATCGCGGCGACCGCCTCGCCACGGTCCTTGCGCGCGAGCAACGCCGCGAAGTCCACCCCCGCCGCCGCCGCGACTTCAAGCCGCGTCACATCGGGCTTGAGCCTGGGTGCGTCGAGCGTGCCGGTGTCAATGACCAGCACGTGATGTCCGCGCTGCTTGATGAGGTTCGCCACGAAGGCATGCTCCTCGCCCTTCGTGTCCATTGTGCCGAGCACTGCGATGGTCGCCATAGGTGTGGGCGCAGCGTAGCGCCTTCGCTTCGGCGCGCGAACTTTTCCTTTCGACACGCACCGGCTTGCGGCATAACGCCCGCATCGCATGAAGTCCCTACTCCCGCTCCTTCGCCTGCTGCCGCTGCTTCTCCTCAGCCAACTCCCCGCCGCACCCGCGCCGAAACTTTTCACCGAGGGCGTGCGCGCGACCGATCCGCTCTCGCCCGAGGAGCAGCGGCTGAAGTTCCATCTCCCCGACGGCTTCAAGATTCAGCTCGTCGCGTCGGAACCGGACCTCCGCAAGCCGATGAACATGGCCTTCGACTCGGCGGGCCGTCTCTGGGTCACGGAGTCGCGCGAATACCCCTTTGCCGCGACCAACGCCGCCCTCGCGCGCGACACCATCCGCATCTTCTCGGACTTCGACGACAACGGCCGCGCCCGCAAGGTCACCACCTTCGCCACGAACCTGAACATCCCGATTGGTATCTACCCGTTCCGCTCCCCCGCCAGCAAAGCCCCGAAGCCCGCCCCCAATTCCCCCTCTCCCATCCCCCAACCCCTCTCCTGGAAATGCCTCGCCTGGTCCATCCCCAACATCTACCTCTTCGAGGACACGGACGGTGACGGCGTCGCCGACAAGCAGGAGAAACTCGACCGCCCGTTCGACTTCACCCGCGACACGCACGGGAACCAAGCCAGCTTCCGTCGCGGCCTCGACGGCTGGAT
>JBJTAU010000385.1:0-7465 GCA_046090965.1 Limisphaerales bacterium
TTCCGGGGGGGGGGGGCCCGGGTGGCCCCCCCCCCGCTTCTCCTCCTGCGGGAGGGGGCGAGTGGCTCAGATGCCTGATTTTGTCGCAGTAATAGATTTTGAAGTTTTTGGCGGACTTCCGGGAGGCCCTGGAAGGCTGCCTATTGTTGTCTCGTAATGAAAATGCCCGGCCAGTGCCGGGCCAGCTCGAAAGAACACCATGCCAACGCGCCACGCAGAACGCATCAACTTCGGCAAGATCAAGGAACCGGTCGTTCCGCCGAACATGATCGAGATCCAGGTCAACTCCTACATCGAGTTCCTGCAGACGCAGGTGGCGCCCGCCAAGCGCAAGAACCTCGGCTTGCAGGCCGTGTTCAACGAGGTCTTCCCCATCGAGAGCTACGACGGCAAGACGGTCCTCGAATACACCGGCTTTGAGATTGGCGAGCCGAAGCTTTCGTGGCTGGACAGCATCCGCGAGGGCCTGACCTTCGGCGCGCCGCTGCATGTCACCTTCCGCCTCCGCGACGAGGCGCGCGGTGCGAAGGAGGAAAAAGTTTTCATGGGCGAACTGCCGCTCATGACCCCGCAGGGCACGTTCGTCATCAACGGCGCGGAGCGCGTCATCGTCAGCCAGCTTCACCGCTCACCCGGCCTGGCGTTCGAGGAGACCACGCACCCGAACGGCAAGAAGCTGCACAGCTTCCGCATCATTCCGGACCGCGGCTCCTGGTATGAGGCGCAGTTCGACACGAGCGACATGCTCTATGTCTATCTCGACCGGAAAAAGCGCCGCCGGAAATTCCTGACGACCACGCTCTTCCGCGCGCTTGCGTTCCTCGACGGCGACGAGAAGCCCAAGAAGGACACGGTGCGTGGCACCGACGAGGAAATCATCAAGCTCTTCTACGAGATCGAGGAGCTGTCGGTGAAAAAGGCCGAGGGCCTCGAAGACATCGCCAACAAGGTGCTCGTTGAGGACGCGATTGATGGTGACAAGAACATCGTCGTCGCCCGCGCCTTTGAACCGCTCTCCAAGGCAGTCGTGAAACAGATCGCCGAGCTGGGCGTGACCAAGATCAAGGTCGTGGACACCTCGGTGGACGACGGCATCGTCATCAAGTGCCTCAAGAAGGACCCGACCAAGAACGAGGAAGAAGCCCTCAAGGACATCTACCGCCGCCTGCGCCCCGGCGATCCGCCCACCGCGGCGAACGCGCGCGCGCTCATCAAGCGCCTGTTCTTCGACCCGAAGCGCTACGACCTCGGTCGTGTGGGCCGCTACAAGATCAACCAGAAGCTCAACTTCGGTGACACCGCGACCTCGCGCATCCTGACCAAGGCTGACTTGGTTCACGCCACGAAGTATCTCCTCAAGCACCAGAAAGGGCAGGGGAGCGTGGACGACATTGACCATCTCGGCAGCCGCCGCGTCCGCACGGTGGGCGAACTCCTCGCCAACCAGTGCCGCGTCGGCCTGGCGCGCACTGAGCGTCTCGTGAAGGAGCGCATGACGCTCTTCGATCAGGAAGTGGACACGATGACGCCTGCGAAGCTCATCCACCCGAAGGCGCTCTCCGCCGTCGTGCGTGACTTCTTCGGCCGTTCGCAGCTCTCGCAGTTCATGGACCAGATCAACCCGCTCGCGGAGTTGACTCACAAGCGCCGCCTCTCGGCCCTTGGACCCGGGGGCCTCTCGCGCGACCGCGCGGGCTTCGAAGTCCGCGACGTGCACCCGTCGCACTACGGCCGCATCTGCCCCATTGCGACGCCCGAAGGTCCGAACATCGGCCTCATCGCCTCGCTCGCGACCTTTGCGCGCGTGAACGGCTTCGGTTTCATCGAGACGCCTTACCGCAAGGTCGTGAAGGGCCGCATCACTGGCGAGCTCGACTACCTTACGGGCGACCGCGAGGAAGGCTTCACCATCGCGCAGGCCAACGCGCCGTTCGATGACAAGGGCCACTTCCTCAACCCGACCGTCACCTGCCGCCGCAAGGGCGACTTCGTGGACGTGGAGCCGAGTGAAGTGGACTACATGGACGTGTCGCCCAAGCAGCTCGTCTCCGTGGCGGCCGGTTTGATTCCGTTCCTCGAACACGACGACGCGAACCGCGCGTTGATGGGCTCGAACATGCAGCGCCAGGCCGTGCCGCTGATGATCACCGAAGCGCCATTCGTCGCCACCGGTCTGGAAGAGCGCGTCGCGCGCGACTCCATCGCCGTGCTCATCGCCGAGGAAGCCGGCAAGGTCGCCAGCGTTTCCGGCGACCAGATCATCATCACCAAGGACGGGAAAATTCCCGAGACCAAGAAGAAGCTCAAGCACGCGCCCGAGGACGGCATCTGGATTTACCGCCTCCGCAAGTTCATGCGCTCCAACGCGGCGACCTGCGTCAACCAGCAGCCGCTCGTCGCCAAGGGCGACACGATCAAGAAGGGCCAGATCATCGCCGACGGTCCCTGCACGCAGGGCGGCGAACTCGCCCTCGGCCGCAACGTGCTCGTCGCATTCATGCCGTGGTACGGCTATAACTTCGAGGACGCCATCCTCATCAGCGAGCGCATCGTGAAGGACGACGTGTTCACGTCCATCCACATTGATGAGTTCGAAGTCGGGGCCCGCGACACCAAGCTCGGCCCGGAGGAAATTACGCGCGACATCCCGAACCTCGGCGAAGAGGCGCTCAAGAACCTCGGGCCCGACGGCGTCATCCGCGTCGGCGCGGAGGTCAAGCCCGGTGACATCCTCGTCGGCAAGATCACCCCGAAGTCGGAGACCGAACTCGCGCCCGAGGAGCGCCTGCTGCGCGCCATCTTCGGTGAGAAGGCTGCCGACGTGAAGGACTCGTCGCTCAAGGTTCCCTCCGGCACCTACGGCATCGTCATGGACGTGAAGGTCTCGGCGAAGAAGCCGACCGACATGTCCACGCCCGTCAAGGTGGACAAGGACGCCAAGCGCGCCCAGACGGTCGGGGACGAGGAATACAAGGCCACGATCGAGACCCTGCGCGACCAGCTCACCGAAGCGCTCTCGAACATCCTGCTCGGCGAGAAGATCCCGCTCGACGTGACCAACGCCGAGACCGGCGAGATCATCATTCCTGCCAACCGCAAGATCACCAAGACGCTGTTGCGCAAGCTCGCGCAGGTCTATGACAAGATCGAAATTGATCCGTCCCCGATCCGCAACAAGATCAACGAGATCATCGGCACGTTTAAGAAGAAGTTCGACGACCTGCAGATGCAGCACGACGAGGAAGTCGGCCGCGCCGAGTCCGGCGAGGAAGTTGACCCCGGCGTCATCAAGCAGGTGAAGGTTTACATCGCCTCGAAGCGCAAGCTCTCGGTCGGCGACAAGATGGCCGGCCGCCACGGTAACAAGGGCGTCGTCGCCAAGATCGTTCCCGAAGAAGACCTCCCGTTCCTCGCGGACGGCACTCCGGTGGACATCGTGTTGAACCCGCTGGGCGTGCCTTCGCGCATGAACGTCGGCCAGTTGCTCGAGACGCACTTGGGCTGGGCGGCGCGGTTCCTCGGCCTCTAGTTCGCCACGCCGGTCTTCGATGGCATCAAGGAAAAGGAAATCCGCGGCTACCTCGAGGAGGCCGGCGCGCTGCACAAGAAGGAAGTCGGCCAGGCGCTCGTCGGCGAGCACGGCAAGGCGACCTTGTTTGATGGTCGCACCGGTGAGTCCTTCGACCAGGAAATCGTGGTGGGCTACATCTACATGATGAAGCTCGGCCACTTGGTGGCGGACAAGATTCACGCCCGCGCGGTCGGGCCCTACTCGCTCGTCACCCAGCAGCCGCTGGGCGGCAAGGCGCAGTATGGCGGCCAGCGCTTCGGCGAAATGGAAGTGTGGGCGATGGAAGCCTACGGCGCGGCTTACACGTTGCAGGAGCTCCTGACCGTGAAGTCCGACGACGTGCAGGGCCGCACCCGCATCTACGAAGCCATCGTCAAGGGCGACAACGCCCTCGAGGCTGGCGTCCCCGAGTCATTCAACGTGCTCGTGAAGGAAATGCAGTCGCTCGGCCTCGATGTGAAGGTCGGCTACACCAAACCGGTGGACCAGTCCACGCACGCTCCCAACCCGCAGGCCATGCTGGCTGCCCTCTGATTCAACGTAACAACCAACGCACTAAACACCATGATTAGCGCCAAAGACACCGCCCGCGAACTGCTCGGCTTGGACAAGGTCAACCTGGTTGATTACGTCAGCATCACCGTCGCCTCCCCCGAGACCATGCGCGCATGGTCCAAGGGCGAGGTCAAGAACCCCGAGACCATCAACTACCGCACCTTCAAGCCCGAGAAAGGCGGCTTGTTCTGCGAGCGCATCTTCGGTCCCGTAAAGGACTGGGAGTGCTCGTGCGGCAAATACAAGCGCATCAAGCACCGCGGCGTGGTCTGCGACCGCTGCGGCGTCGAGGTGACGCTCGCCCGCGTGCGCCGTGAGCGCATGGGCCACATCGAGCTCTCCGTGCCGGTCTCGCACATCTGGTTCTTCAAGTGCATGCCCTCGCGCCTCGGCCTCATGCTCGACATGACCGCGCGCAACCTGGAGCGCGTGATCTACTACGAGGACTATCTCGTCATCGACCCCGGCAACACGCCGCTCAAGCAGCACCAGCTCCTCAGCGAGCACGAGTATCGCGAGGCCAAGGAGACCTACGGCGCGGACGCGTTCACCGCCACGATCGGTGCGGAAGCCGTCCGCGACGGCCTCGCCCGGCTTGACTTGCAGAAGACGGTGGACGAGCTGCAAATCGCGATGACGGAGACGAAGTCGAAGCAGATTCGCAAGAAGCTCGCCACGCGCATCAAGCTTCACCAGGGCTTCATCAGCTCCAAGACCCGGCCCGAATGGATGATCCTCACGGTGCTGCCGGTGATCCCGCCGGACCTGCGTCCGCTCGTGCCCCTCGAAGGCGGCCGCTTCGCCACGTCGGATCTCAACGATCTCTACCGGCGCGTCATCAACCGGAACAACCGGTTGAAGAACCTGCTCCAGCTCAAGACCCCCGAGGTCATCATTCGCAACGAAAAGCGCATGCTGCAGGAGGCGGTGGACGCGCTCTTCGACAACGGCCGCCACGGCCGCGCGGTCACCGGCGCGGGCAACCGCTCGCTCAAGTCGCTCTCCGACATGCTCAAGGGCAAGTCCGGCCGCTTCCGCCAGAACCTGCTCGGCAAGCGCGTGGATTACTCGGGCCGTTCCGTCATCGTCATTGGCCCGGAGTTGAAGCTCAACCAGTGCGGCCTGCCGAAGAAGATGGCGCTCGTGCTCTTCGAGCCGTTCATCATCCGCAAGCTCAAGGAGCGCGGCTATGTCCACACCGTGCGCTCGGCGAAGAAGATG
This sequence comes from Limisphaerales bacterium, assembly GCA_046090965.1. Lineage (GTDB taxonomy): Bacteria > Verrucomicrobiota > Verrucomicrobiia > Limisphaerales > SXTU01 > SXTU01. The sequence continues at coordinate 5,348 of JBJTAU010000385.1, forward strand.
ATCGAGCGCCAGTCGCCGGAAGTGTGGGACATCCTCGACGAGGTCACGAAGGGTCACCCGGTGCTGTTGAACCGCGCCCCAACGCTGCACCGCCTCTCCATCCAGGCCTTCGAGCCCACGCTCATTGAAGGCGAGGCGATCCGCATTCACCCGCTCGTCTGCACCGCCTACAACGCGGACTTCGACGGCGACCAGATGGCCGTCCACGTCCCGCTGTCCGTCGAGGCGCAGATGGAGGCGCGCATGCTGATGATGGCCCCGCTGAACGTGTTCAGCCCGTCTTCCGGCAAGCCCATCATGACGCCGACGCAGGACATCACGCTCGGCTGCTATTACCTCACCGCCGAACCGCGGATCGTGAAGGAGAAGGACAAGCGCCGGCCGATGCTCTTCGGCTCGAAGGACGACGTCATCTTCGCCTACAGCGAAGGCGACGTGAAGACCCATGACCGGATCCTTCTCGCCAACCCGGACCTCGGTAAGAAGACCGTCTATGGCTCGGCGGACAAGAAGGTCATCGAGACCACGGTCGGCCGCGTGATCTTCTCCGAGATCTGGCCGGAGCCGATGGGCTTCGCCAACATCGTGGTCAACAAGGGCAAGATCGGCGAGCTGATCTGGAACTGCTACAAGGCCTGCGGCCACGACAAGACCATCGAGGCGCTCGACCGCCTCAAGGAGCTTGGCTTCCGCGAGGCGACCAAGGCCGGTGTCTCCATCGGCATCGACGACATGATCATCCCGCACGCCAAGAAGGAGGAGATTGACGGCGCACTCAAGCAGATCAGCCAGGTGGACAAGCAGCACCGCGCCGGCGCGATCACCGGTGGCGAACGCTACAACAAGGTCATCGACATCTGGACCCACTGCACGGACCAGATCGCGAACGTGATGCTCAAGACGCTCCAGGAGAATCAGGGCAAGAAGGAATTCAACCCCGTGTATCTGATGGTGGATTCCGGCGCGCGCGGCAACAAGGCGCAGGTCCGCCAGCTCGCTGGTCTGCGTGGCCTCATGGCCAAGCCGTCCGGCGAAATCATCGAGAAGCCGATTCTCTCCAACTTCCGCGAGGGCCTCACGGTCGTGGAATACTTCATGTCCACTCACGGTGCCCGTAAGGGTCTCGCCGACACCGCGCTCAAGACGGCCGACTCCGGCTACATGACGCGCAAGCTCGTGGACGTGGCGCAGGACGTGATCATCCGCATGACGGATTGCGGCACCACCAACGGCATCTGGGTCTCCGAAATTCGCGAGGGCGAGGAAGTCGTCGTGAAGTTGAGCGAGCGCCTCGTGGGCCGGCATGCCGCGGAGGACATCATTGATCCGACCAGCCCCAAGACCAAGCTCGCCAAGGCGAACGAGGAGATTGACGAGCTGAAGGCGAAGGCCATCGAGGCCGCGAACGTCGAGCGCGTGAAGATCCGCTCCGTGCTGACGTGCGAGGCCAAGGTCGGCTGCTGCATGCTCTGCTATGGCCGCCATCTCGGCACCGGCCTCACCGTGAAGATGGGCGAGGCCGTCGGCATCATCGCCGCGCAGTCCATCGGCGAGCCGGGCACGCAGCTCACCATGCGCACGTTCCACCTCGGTGGCACCGCGTCGCAGGTGTTCAAGCAGCCGCAGATCAAGACGAAGGTGGACGCCACCGTGCGCTTCAACGAACTGCGCATCGTCGAACTCGAGGACGGCAACTGCATTGTCCTGAACAAGAATGGTTCTCTCACCCTCCTGGCTGACGACGGCCGCGAGTTGGAGACGCACACCATCGTCATCGGCTCCGTCATCTCCGTCCGCAACGGCGGCAAGGTGAAGAAGGGCGACACGTTCGTGCAATGGGATCCCTACAACGTCCCGATTCTGTCCGAGAAGGCCGGCACGATCGTGTTCAACGACATCATCGAAGGCGTGACGATGAAGCAGGAACTCGAAGAGTCCACCGGCCAGGAAGCCATGGTGGTGATCGAGCACAAGGAAGACCTCCATCCCCAGATCATCATCCAGGACAAGAAGGGCGAGCCGCTGGCGCAGTATCCCATTCCCGCCGGCGCGCACATCGTCGTCAACGAGGGCGACCATATCGTGGCCGGCTCCTTGCTCGCGAAGACGCCGCGCAAA
>JBJTAU010000386.1:0-2535 GCA_046090965.1 Limisphaerales bacterium
GCCTACGTGAAGCGCAACGCGGAATGGGTGGACCTGCGGCTGGATATCACGCGAGGCGGCGCGCACGCCCTCTGCCGCGCCGTGCTACGGCGCTCCGCCAACTCCGAGCACGAACTCCTCGGCGTGCTGGCGGAAGCCGTCCACCTGCTGCTTGGCGCGCGGAGTCTTGCGCGGGCGAAACAGGCGCTCGGCCTGGTGCCCGTGCTGCCGCCCGTCGCCGTGCGCAGCGATGCACTGCCCAAGCCGTCCGCCCCGGCCCAGCGGTTTGCGCTTAAGCTGACCGACCTCACCATCCCCGTGACCAAGTTCGCCACGCCTGTCGTGGTGAAGCGCAAGTCGCTCCCGCAGTTGCAGGCCGGCGACCTCGTTGTGGACGCAGCGCGCGCGGCGGGGGAGGCCGATCAGGTGCTGCTCTCCGCCGGGGAAATGATCACGCCGCATCGGCTGGGAATGCTCGCCGAACTGCCCGGCGCGCAGACGCAGTCCGTCACGGTAGGCGTGGTGGAAGCACCGGAGGCGAGCCGCGCGTATTTGCGGCTGGGCGCGTGAGCGTCAGGCCGACCGCCACCAGAGATCGGCCGTCTTGAGCATCGCCAGCAACCGCGCGTCGGCGGCAGGAAATTCAAAGTTCACCAACGTCTCCCTGGTCACCCAGGCCACAGCCTCGCAACCAATGGCGCGGGGTTCCGCAGTCGCATCCGCAAGTGTGCAGCGGAAGAAGCGCAGGTGAACGGACTTCTCCGGATAATCGTGGGTGATGCGTTCGATCTCCTCGTGAACGCACACGTCCACGCCGAGTTCTTCGTGAAGCTCCCGGCGCAGACACGCCTCGAAGCTCTCACCCGGCTCGCGTTTGCCACCGGGGAATTCCCAGAGGCCCGCGAGGTGCCCGCCGGCGGGGCGTTGGGTGATGAGGAGCTGGCCAGCGCGGAAAACGAGACCGGCGCTCACTTCGATGCTGTTCCTAGTTTCGGGTTTCATGTTTCGAGTTGGAAGCGCAGCCGCCATGGTCAACTCGTAACCCCAAACTCGAAACCCGAAACGGTCAACGGCCCACGCTCTTGTAGACCCACCCACGCTTCTCCATCTCCGCCGGGTCGAACAGATTCCGGCCGTCGAAGAGGATCGGGTGCGTCATCGCATGGCGGGCGCGGTCGAGATCCAACTGCTTGAACTCGGGCCACTCAGTCGCGACCACGAGCGCGTCGCAGCCGGTGGCAATGTCGTTCATGTCCGCGACGTAGGTGATCGTCGGCCCCGGCACAAGCACGCCTTTGGCCTTCTCCATCGCCTTCGGATCGAACACGCGGAGCGACGCGCCTTCCTTCACCAACCGCAGGCAGAGGTCAATGGCCGGCGACATGCGGACGTCGTCGGTGTTCTGCTTGAAGGCCAGGCCGAGCACGCCAATCTTCTTGTCCTTCAGCACCCACAGCGTGTCGGTGAGCTTCTTGAGGAAGCGCTCCATCTGGTCGGCGTTGATGTGCTGAACCTCCTTGAGCAGCTGGAAATCGTAGCCGAGCTGGTCGGCGATCTTGATGAACGCGCTGAGGTCCTTGGGGAAGCACGAGCCGCCGAACCCGAGGCCGGCATTCAGGAAGCGCCGGCCGATGCGCGCGTCCATGCCCATGCCGTTGGCGACTTCCTCGACGTTCGCACCGCTGGCCTCGCAGATGGTGGCGATGGCGTTGATGTAGGAAATTTTCAGCGCGAGGAATGAATTCGCCGCGTGCTTGATCAGCTCGGCAGAGTTGATGTCCGTGACGATGATCGGCGCGTTGAAGGGCGCATAAACCTCGCGCATTGCGGCGGCGGGCCGCGGCGAACCCACGCCCACGACGATGCGGTCGGGCTTCATCAAGTCCTCGACCGCGAAGCCTTCGCGCAGGAACTCCGGGTTGCTCACCACGTCGAAGTCCACCTTCGCCTTGCAGTAGCGCTTGATGGTCTCAGCGACCTTCTCGCCCGTCTTCACGGGCACCGTGCTCTTGTCCACGACGATCTTGTAGCTGGTCATCGCGGCGGCGATGTCGCGGGCGACGCGCTCGATGTAGGACAAATCCACCGAGCCGTCCGGTTGCGGCGGTGTGGGCACGGCGATGAAGACCACGTCGGACTTTTCCACGCCCTCGGCGGTGCTGGCGGTGAAATGAAGACGGCCGGCGGCGACGTTGCGCTTCACCATTTCCTCCAAACCCGGTTCGTAAATGGGGATGCCGCCCGCGCGGAGCATCTCGACCTTCTTCAGGTCGTTGTCCACGCAGATGACGGTGTGGCCGACCTCGGCGAAGCAGGCTCCGGTGACGAGGCCGACGTAACCGGTGCCGATGATGGCAAGTTTCATTGCTGACGAGGCTGCGAACTGAAATTGAACGCGTCGGACCGCCTGAGCCGCCGCCCGGCCTACTTCTTGGCCGGCGCGTTGGTCGAGGGCGAAAGCGGCCCCGCTGCGGTCGGCGCACCGCCGGTGGCGAGCGCGGGGTGCTTGCGCAGAAGCTGGTCGCGGGGGCGCGCGGGCCCCCTGCGGGGGCGCGG
>JBJTAU010000387.1:0-4555 GCA_046090965.1 Limisphaerales bacterium
CCGTCAGGAGGGAACAGAGCTGAGCGGCGACTGCCAGTGGCCGGCACGCGTCCGCTGATCGCTGATCGCAGCTCGCTGACAGCCTCATTGCCCCTCCGGCACGTTCACGGCCTGTCCGTCGGCCAAGGTCATCTTCCCAACGAGAATCACCTTCGCGTTCTCCGCGAGGCCCGAGATGACTTCCACCCTCGCGCCGTCGTTGAAGCCAATCTTCACCGGCGTCTTCTTCGCCTTGCCGCCGTCGGCGAGGAAGAGGAACGCAGCGATCTTCTCCATCACGAGCGCTTCGCTCGGCACGAGGATGACGTTCGTGTGCTTCTCCACGCCCACGCGCACGGTGGCATACATGCCGGGGCGCAGCGCGTGGCCGGGGTTTGGCAATTCGGCCTCGACGAGCATGGTGCGCGTCGCCTCGTCCAGCGCGCCGGCGAAGCGCGTGACCGTTCCCTCGAAGACTTTGCCCGGCAGGCCGTCGAGCGCGACCTTCACCGGCTGGCCCTTCGCGACGAGCGCGGCTTCCAGTTCCGTGACCGGCACCTGCACGCGGACGGTGTTGAAATCCATCACGGTCACGACAGCCGCGCTTTGCGGCGCGCCGGCCGTGGCGGCGGGAATGAACGCGCCGAGGTCCACGAAGCGCGCAGTGACGACGCCATCGAACGGCGCGGTGAGCCGCGTGAAGTCCGCGAGTGACTCAGTCCGGCGCACGTTGGCCTCCGCGACCGTCACGGTGGCCTGCGCGGCGGCGAACACGGCGCGCGCGGCTTCCACGCTGGCCTTCGTCGCTTCGGCTTGGGCCGCGACGGCTGTCATGGTGGCCTCGGCTGCGGCGCGGCGTGCCTTGGCAGCTTCCGCATCAGCGCCAGCAGCCTCGGCGGCTGCTTTCAGCACGCCGATCTGCGCGCGCGCGGTGTCGAGCTTGGCCTTCGAGGCGTCCACCTGCGCAGGCACGACGAGGTCGGGAGCCTTGCGCCGACCTTCGACGAGCCGCGAGTGGTCCAAGTTGGCAAACTCCAACTCGGCCTGCGCCTTGGGCAGCTCGGCTTGCGCGCGCGCGGCGGTGGCCTTAGCGGCGAAGAGTTCCGCCTCGGCCTTGTGTGCGAGTGCGCCGGCGTTGGCCAGATCGGCTTCGCTGCGGGCGACTTCCGCCTGCGCTTTCGCCACGTCGGCATTGGCGCGGGCGCCGTCGGAACGGGCCTTCGTCAATTCGCCCCGGGCGCGGGCGAGGTCGGCTTCGAGTTCGGGCGCGTCCAGCTCGGCGATGAGTTGCCCGGCCTTTACGGGGTCGCCCTTGTCCACCTTGATGGCGCGGAGATAGCCGGGAACTTTCGCGTGCAGCGTGGCCTGCTGGAGCGGCCGCACGGTGCCGGGCTGCGCGACGAAACGGTGGACATCACCGCGCGTGGGGATGGCGACTTTGACCGTGGGCGTAGCGGGCGCGCCGCTGCCGGTAGGACCGTATTGGGCCTGTGCGGAAAGCGCGGCGGTGAGCACCGCAACTGCGGGGAGGAGATGTCGCGTGAGTCGCATAAGTCCTATGAGTTAGCCGAGCTGAACTGCGGGCTTTGTTCGTCGTCCGGGTCGAGGCTTGCGGAGCGGGTGTGCTTGCCGGTCATCACCACGGCGAAGACAGACGGGAGCACGAAGAGCGTCGCGAGCGTGGCCGCAGCGAGGCCGCCGATGACGGCGCGGCCTAGCGGCGCGGTCTGCTCGCCGCCGTCGCCGAGGCCGAGGGCCATCGGCAACATGCCGGCCATCATGGCGAAGCTGGTCATCAGGATTGGGCGCAGGCGGGAGGTCGCGCCTTCGAGCGAAGCCGTCGTGGCATTGCCATCGCCAGCCACGCGCGCCCGCTCGGCGAAGGTCACCAGCAGAATCGCGTTCGCCACGGCCACGCCCACGGCCATGATCGCGCCCATAAAGCTCTGGATGTTCAGCGTCGTGTGCGTGAGCAGCAGCGTGAGCGCGACGCCCGCGAGGACCGCTGGCACGGTGGACACGACCACGAGCGAGAGCCGCAAAGACTGAAAGTTCGCGGCGAGCAGGAGGAAGATGACGACAACCGCGAGCAACAGACCGTTCCGCAGACCGGCGAACATTTCCTCCATCGGCGGAATCTGCCCGCGCACTGCCACGGTCGTTTTCGCCGGCCAGGTGTTGATCCAGCTCTTCTGGACACCGCCAAGTCGGTCGGTGACTTCCACCATCTTCTTACCGGAGATTTCTTCGATGGAGGCGAGTTCGCGCATCACGCTGCCGAGGTCGGAGCCGTGGATGTTTGCGGTGAGCGAGACGACGCGCACTAGGTTGTAACGCTCGTAGGTCTGCGGCGCGGTGCCCTCGCTGACGCTGGCGATGTTGCGGAGCAGCGTGGCCTTGCCGCCGGCGGTGGTGACGGGCGTGTTCTTGAATTCCTCGACCGAGTTCACGCGGCCTTGTGGCACCTGCACTTGCACGCTGAACGCGATACCGCTCGCCGGGTCGGCCCAGTAGTTCGGCACGGTGAAGCGGCTGCTCGCGGTGCTGGCCACGAGCGACCGCGTGGCGTCGCTCATCCGCACGCCAAGCAGGCCGGCGCGCTCGCGGTTGATGTTCACGTCGAGTGTCGGGTAGTCGAGGATTTGGGCGAACTGCACGTCGCGCAGTGCCGGAATCTTCACCAACCGCTCGCGAATCTTGTCCGCGAACTCCTTGCTCGCCGCGAGGCTCTGGCCCTGCACGGCAATCTCGATGGGCGTCGGAGCGCCGAAGCTCATCACGCGCTCGACGATGTCGCTCGGCTCGAAGGACACGAGCACATCGGGCAACTCGTTCGTGAACGTGGTGCGGAGCTTTTCCTTGAGCGGCTCGGTGCGAACGGAGCCGGGTTTGAACTGCACTTGCAGCACACCTTCCTCCGGGCCGGCGTTCCACTGGTGGATGAGGTTGACCGGGTAGTTCGCCGCGTGGACACCCACGAGGCCGATGCTCATCTGCACGTTGTCCGCGCCCGCCTCGCGATTGATGAGGTCGAGTGTGCGGAGAGCGATGGCTTCGGTCTTCTCAAGCTGCGTGCCCGACGGCGCGCGGAGGCGGAGCTGGATTTGGCCCGCGTCCACCTTCGGGAAAATCTCCGTGCCCAACTTCGGCGCGACGAGCCAGACGGCGCCGACGGAGACGGCGAGGTAAATGGGAGCGAGCACCCAACGCGCGGCGAGCAGCGGGCGAAGCAAAGTGACGTAGGCCGTCGAACGCTCCTCCTTCTTCACCTCGGATTCATGTCCTCGGAGGAACCACACGCTCAGCACCGGCACCAGCGTGCTGGAGAGCACGAAGCTCGCAACCATCGAGAAACCCACGGCCAGCGCGAGCGGCGTGAAGAGCGCCTTCGCCGCGCCTTGCATGAAGAACGCCGGGATGAAGACGGCCAGCACGCACAGCATCGCGAGGAAGCGCGGGCCGGTGGTCTCGACGGTGGCATCGAGCACGGCGCGGCCAAGCGAACGACCACGCGCGAGGTGCACGTGGATATTCTCAATCGCCACCGTCGCCTCGTCCACGAGGATGCCGACGGCCAAGGCCAGGCCGCCGAGCGTCATCAGGTTGATGTTCTGCCCGCTCATCCACAGCGCGAACGTTCCGGCCAGCAGCGCGATGGGGATGTTGATAACGACGATGAACGCGCTACGCCAGTCGCGCAGGAACAGCAGCACCATCAAGCCCGTTAGCACCGCGCCGAGCGCGCCTTCCTTCACGAGGTCGCGGATGGCACGCACGACGTAGGGCGATTGGTCGAACTCGTAAGTCACCTCGATGTCGTCGGGCAGCACCTGCTTGAAGTTCGGGATGTTCGCCTTCACCAACTCGACGACCGACAGCGTGCTCGCGTCGGCGCGCTTCGTGACGGGCATGTAAACGGTGCGCTTGCCGTTCGCGAGCGCGTAGCTGGTCACGAGGTCCGCGCCGTCGGCGACGTCGCCAAGATCGCGCACGAAGACCGCGCCATTGTTGGCTCCCGTGCCCGTGCGGATGGGCACGGCGGCGAGGTCTTGAATGTTCTTCACCACCGCGGTGTCCGGGACGAACGGTTACTTGTCGCCGAGCGGCAAGTTGCCGGACGGGCTCAACGTGTTGGCGTTCGCGATGGCGGTGACGACTTCATCCGCCGACACGCCGTAGCTGCGAAGCCGGTCGGGCTTGAGCTTAATCAAAATTGTCCGTGCGCTGCCGCCGAACGGAGGCGGCGCGGACACGCCGGGTAATGGCGCAAAGAGCGGACGCACCTGATTCAGCGCGGCGTTTTGCATTTCGCCGACGGTGCGGTTCGCGTTAGTTGTCGAGAAGACGAGGTAGCCGACCGGCACGGAGCCGGCGTCGAAGCGCGTGATGAACGGCCCCGGCGTGCCCGGCGGCATGAAGGCGCGTGAGCGGTTCACGTAGGCCACCACCTCGGAGAGCGCGGACGACATGTCCGTGCCGGGGTGGAACTGGAGCTTCATGATCGAAGCGCCTTGGATGGACTTCGACTCCACATGCTCGATGCCCGTGATGTAGAGGAAGTGGTATTCGTAGTAGT
>JBJTAU010000388.1:0-9661 GCA_046090965.1 Limisphaerales bacterium
CTTGGAAGCGACTACACCGATGCTCACTCGCAGCGCGGCGGCGGGCGTCCTGGCCAAAGCGAAGTTGACCGACGCGCAACGCCTCGCGCTGGCGGACACGATGAAAACCATTTCCCCGCTCGACGCGCCGAAGCTGCTGCCGGCCTTCGACAAGTCGCCGAACGAGGAACTCGGTCTTAAACTCGTCGCGGCGCTGAAGGATTCGGCCGGCCTGCGCGGGCTGCGCGTGGATTTGCTCAAGCCGCTGCTGGCGAAGTATCCGAAGCCCGTGCAGGACGCGGGCGCGGACTTGCTCGCCACGCTGAACGCCGACGCGGGCAAGCAACGCGCGCACTTGGAGACGCTGCTGCCCACGCTCACGGGCGGCGACATCGCGCGCGGGATGGTCGTCTTCAACAGCCAGAAGGCCGCTTGCTTCACCTGCCACGCCATCGGCTATCGCGGCGGCAAGCTCGGACCGGACCTCACGCGCATCGGGCAGGTGCGCACGGAGATGGATTTGCTGGAGAGCATCGTCTTCCCGAGCGCGAGCTTCGTGCGCAGCTACGAGCCGTTCACCGTGGTGGTGAAGGGCGGCGAAGACGTGACCGGCATCGTGCGCAAGGACGCACCGGACGAAGTCATCCTCGCCAACGGCCCCGAGACCGAAGCGCGCATCGCCCGCGCGGACGTGGTGGAGATGCGGCCGGGCAAGGTGTCGTTGATGCCGGATGGCCTGGAGCAAGCGTTGACACGGCAGGAACTGGCGGACTTGCTGGCGTTCCTGAAGGCGTCCAAGTGACGGGTGCCTTGGCTCGGTCCCGGCCTGCTTCAAATGGCGACCTCTCGGCATCTCCGGTTCCTGAACCGACAACGCCGGTTCACCAGATCGGTATGGGCGTGCTGGCTCGCCGGATCCACCGCCCATCGCTCTAGTAATGATTCGACAGGGAAAAGTCCCGTTTCTACTCTCCCGTCGCCATGAACATCCTGTTCTTGAACGGTCCGAATCTGAATTTACTGGGTCAGCGGCAGCCGGAGATTTACGGCCGCACCACGCTTGCGGACATCGAGTCGCATTTGCGCAGTTTGGCCTCCAAGGCAGGTGTTTCGGTTGACTTTCGCCAATCAAATCACGAGGGCGAACTGGTCACCTGGGTTCAGCAAGCGCAGGGAAAGTTCTCCGTTATCGTGATTAACGCCGCCGCCTACACCCATACCAGCATCGCGCTCCGGGACGCCATCACGGCCGTGGGGGTGCCTACTATCGAAATTCATCTTTCCAACATCCACGCGCGGGAGGAGTTTCGACACCGGTCGCTCCTCGCTGGTGTTTGCAAAGGGCAAATCGCCGGCTTTGGTGAGCAGTCCTATTATTTAGCATTCGAGGCAGCGTTACAGTTAAAGGCCATCTAAGGTTGTTCCGAGATCGGGGAATCAGCGCTTCTGTGATGGCTCGCTCTGGTGTTTTTTGCATACGGAATGTCCGCTTGACGCTTCCGGTCCTGCTCTCTACGCTCCGCTCCCATCGAAACTTTGAACCGGCAGTCTGACTAACATCGGCTGACCTTCACTCGCATGAGCAACGGCTCTCATCTCGACTCAAATCCCTCAACCGGGAGGACTCTGTGGACCTAAAAGATATCAAAGCCATTATTGACCTGATGAAAAAGAACTCCATTGCGGAGTTCGAACTCGAAAAGCAGGAGTTCAAGATTCGGCTCAAGCGCGGGAACCTGTCCGCCCCGGTCGCCTACGAGGACGCACCGATTCTTCCACAATACGCCGCACCGACCCCGGTGGCAGCCCTACCCTCCCCGGCTACACCGGTAGCCACCGCCGCCTCCACGGCTGGCGATGCGGAGATCCTTTCGCCGATGATCGGCACGCTATATCGTTCCCCTTCACCCGAAGCCGCTCCCTACGTGGACATTGGCTCCGAGGTCGGACCGGATACCGTCGTTTGGATCATTGATGCGATGAAGGTCATGAACGAGATCAAGGCTGAGACGCGGGGGATTATCACCGCCGTCGTCGCCGAGAACGCCAAACCGGTCGAGTTCGGACAGGCGCTGTTCAAAATCCGTCCGCTCTAACCTCGGTTCACCACCGGGCATTCCCCTCCTCCGATGTTCGAGAAAGTCCTCATCGCCAACCGTGGCGAAATCGCTGTCCGCATCATCCGCGCGTGCAAGGAACTCAACATCCGCACCGTGGCGGTCTATTCCGAGGCAGACGCCAACTCCATGCACGTCCAGATGGCCGAAGAGGCAATCTGTATCGGTAAAGGCCCCTCGAAAGAGAGTTATTTGCGGATCGACCGCCTCATTAGTGCGGCGGAAATCGCCGACGTCGATGCGATCCATCCCGGCTACGGCTTTCTTTCCGAGAACGCCCATTTCGCCGACGTGTGCGAAAGCTGCAATATCCGCTTCATCGGTCCCAGTTCCCGGGCGATGAATGCGATGGAGGACAAGCAGGTCTCCCGCGCCCTCGCCAAGAAGGCCGGCGTCGCCACCCCGCCCGGCTCCGAAGGCATGGTCGAGAGCGAGCAGGAAGCGCTGACCGTCGCCAAGAAGATCGGCTACCCGGTCATGATCAAGGCCATCGCCGGCGGCGGCGGGCGCGGCATGCGGGTCGCCCACAACGACATCTCGATGATCAAGGGCTTCCACACCTGTCGTTCGGAGGCGGAGAAAGCCTTTGGCAATGCTGGCGTTTACATCGAGAAGTTCATCGAAAACCCGCACCACATCGAATTCCAAATCCTTGGCGACACCCGGGGGAACTTGATCCACCTTGGCGAGCGCGATTGCTCCATCCAGCGCCGCAACCAGAAGCTCATCGAGGAAAGCCCCTCGCCGCTGTTCGACCGCAAAGACTTCCGCGATCTGCGCAAGAAGATGGGCAAGGCCGCCCTCAAGATCGCCGAGGCCGCCAACTACACCAGTGCCGGCACCGTTGAGTTCATCGTGGATGACAAGGCCAATTACTACTTCCTGGAGATGAACAAGCGCATCCAGGTCGAACACCCCGTCACCGAGGAAGTAACCGGCGTGGACCTAGTAAAGCAGATGATCCTCATTGCCGCCGGCGAGCAACTCCGCATCAGCCAAAGCGACATCAACGCCCGCGGCCATGCCATCGAGTGCCGTATCAATGCCGAGGATCCCTTCGACGACTTCCGCCCCTCGCCCGGCCGCATCGACATGTATTACGCCCCCGGTGGCCCTGGCGTGCGCATTGATAGCCACGCCTACGCCGGCTACACCATCCCGCCCTACTACGACTCGATGATTTCCAAACTCATCGTCTGGGGCCGGGACCGCCGTGACGCCATGGAGCGCATGAACCGCGCCCTGAGCGAATACATGATCACCGGCATCAAGACCACCATCCCGTTCGAGCAAGCCATCCTCCAGGATCCGAACTTCCGGCGAGGGGTCTATTCCACGAACTTCATCGAGCAGCTCCTCGGCGGTGGCCGCCGCGAACTGATCGAGGAGAAGGCGTAAAGGCTGCAGCCTCCACCCCCTCCGGTCACCCTCCGGAGGATTCACCCGGGCAGTGCGATCGTGCGCCCGACCCGTTCCCCAATTCCGCAGTTGACGCACGGAAGGCGGTTTCCTACTTTGCGGCCCCCCTTACGGGGGCGTAGCTCAATTGGTTAGAGCGCTGCCCTGTCACGGCAGAGGTTGCGGGTTCGAGCCCCGTCGCTCCCGCCAGTCTTTGCTCGTGTTCCCCTGCTCTACTCGACCCTGACCCAATTGAGTGGGACAGGCGGTGGGTGGTTAAATGCATTCTTGCGCACGCATCACGGCACCGGCAGTTCGTCGAAAATCTTCTGGATCACCGTCTCGCTGGTCTTGTCCTCTGCTTCGGCTTCGTAGGTGATGGCGACGCGGTGGCGCAGCACGTCCATGCCGATGCTCTTCACGTCCTGCGGCGTCACGTAGCCGCGGCCCTTGAGGAAGGCGTAGGCCTTCGCGGCCAAAGTGAGCGAGATGGTCGCGCGCGGCGAGGCGCCGAGCTGGATGAAGTCCTTGACGTTGATCTTGTATTTCGCCGGGTCGCGCGTGGCGCACACGAGGTCCACGATGTAGTCCTTCACCTTGTCGTCCACGTAGATGTCGTTGATGACCTGGCGCGCGGCGAGAATGGTCTTGGCCTCGACGACCGGCTGTGCGGAGGGCAGGCCGCTGGTGCGGGCCATGAGGTCGAGGATTTGCCGCTCCTCCTCGCGGCTTGGGTAGCCGATCTTGAGCTTCAACATGAAGCGGTCCACCTGCGCCTCGGGCAGCGGATAGGTGCCTTCCTGCTCGATGGGGTTTTGCGTGGCCAGCACGAGGAACGGCTCCTCCAGCCGGTAGCTGTTGTCGCCGATGGTGACCTGCTTCTCCTGCATCGCCTCGAGCAACGCGGACTGGACCTTGGCGGGCGCGCGGTTGATTTCGTCGGCGAGGACGAGGTGCGCGAAGATGGGGCCGAAGCGCGTGGTGAAGCCGCCGGACTGCGGGTTGTAAATCTGCGTGCCGATGACGTCGGCGGGCAGCATGTCCGGCGTGAATTGGAGACGGGAGAACTTCACGTTCAGGCACGCGGCGAGGGATTTGACGGAGAGCGTCTTGGCGAGGCCGGGCACGCCTTCGAGCAACACGTGGCCGTTGGCCAGCAGGCCGATGGTGAGCCGCTCGACGAGATACTTTTGGCCGACGACGACCTTGTTCAGCTCGGCGAAGAGCGTGGGGACGAAGGCGGCGGCCTGCTGGACTTCTTCGTTGATGGCGGAGATGCCGATGTTCATGTCGGGCGGATGCTACGCGGCAAGAGACAGCGGCGGAAGCCTGCGCGTTCGGAAAAAGCTGCTCGGAGTCCCGCCGTCAGGCGGCGCGCGCGACGAATCGGCTGGAGCCAGGACGTTAAACTGCGGACGCATGCCCGTGTCCGTGCCCCAACGGGGCACCGGAATACAGCCCAGGGTTGCGCGTAGCGCTACCCTGGGAACCTCCCCAACAATCGTCGTCCGCCCTGAAGGGGCGGCGGACGCGTTCGGCGTCACGCGGCGCTCCGGTGCCCCTTCAGGGCACGCGTCAATTTGCGCGGTTACCCAGGGTAGGCATCGCTGCGCTCTGCCAACCCTGGGCTGTATTCCTGCACCCCGTGGGGGTGCCAATGAGCCGCTTTCTCCGTCATGCGGCGACCATGTCCGGTCGCGCTGGGATTTCCTTCAGCCGGTAGCCAAAGCCGCTGCCGCCGAGCGTGCTCAATTCCACTTCGCCGCCGCGCCGCTGGTAGAGGCCGGGATGGACGGTGGCTTCGAGGCGCGAGGCTTCTGGGTAGAACTGCATCGCGTTGGTCTCCACGCCCATGATGGTGCCGGCGTGCGCGGCGAGGAGGACGTGCGGCACCTGCGCGAGCATCGGATTCGTGAGGTCTTGCACCATGAGCGTCATGCCGTGTGCCTTGGCCCAGCAGAGCGAGAGCAGCGCGCCGGTCTGGGTCTTGCAGGTCTTGAGCGCCACGCCGGTCCAGCCCAGCTCGCGGCCGAGCGCGACGTGTTTCCAGTCGTGGGCGGACTCGTCGAGGAAGAGCGGTTTGCGCGCGCTGACGCTGCGCGTGTCGATGCGGTGCTTCTCCAAGTCGTAGGGAAACGGCTGCTCGACGTAGAGCAGCATTCCGTAGAGGCGCGGGTGCTCGTCGCGCAGGCGGTCAAGAATCTCGTTCACATAAGCCGGGTCGTGGACGGTGCAGTTGAAGTCCGCCGTGAGCCACTCGACGCCACCCGCGACGGCAATCTCGCCGATCTTCACCGTCCGTGCGTAATCCCACGCCGCGTCGTTGCCGCGCAGCTTGATCTTCAGGCACTTCAACCCATCGCGCTCGATCCAGTCGCGCAACAGCACGGGGTAGCCGTCGTTCGGTTCAGTCCCCTTCAGCTCGCTGGCATCCAGCGGGTCCACGCCGCCGACGAGATGCCACGCGCGCAGGCGGTCGGGGCGTTTCGCTGCGAAGAAGTCCGCCGGGAACTTGCCGGCGAAGGACACGTCCGCGCCCGCCGCCGGCGTGAGAAAATCCCCAAGCGTGCGGCTCATCCACGGCGCACGGTAAGTCTCGTAGATGGGCACGCCGTGCAGGTTGCCGTAGGCGTCATGCACCGCGATGTCGAAGAGCGAGCAGCAGACTAGCGCGGCGAGCCAGGGCATCGGCTCCGCCGACGGTTCCGCGTTTCGAGTTTGGCGTTCCGCGTTAAACGCGGCCAACAGCTTCGGTAGCTCGTGTTCCTGGAAATCGTAGCCCACTTCCATCGCATGGCCGCTGGCGGGAAATTTCGCCCACTCCACCGCGAGGCGGCGGCAGAACTCCTTCATCGCCTCGTGTCGGGCCTCGTAGCTCAACGCGCTCGGCCACACCCACGTCACCGAAAGCGGCGTCTCGCCCCAACCCTCGGCCTCGCGGCCCGCCGCGTCGCGCACCGTCACGCGCACCCGCGCGCAGGTGACGTAGCTGACCGTCTCGGTGCCGAACTTCAGCGGCATGCGCGTGTGGACGGGGAGGAAGAACAGCGTCGTGGACGTGCAACGGAGGTCGGTCGGCTTGCTCACAGGCGAAGCGTAGTCCGGCTCGAAAGCCCAAGCCCAATCCTTTCTGCGCTGTTGATGAAACCGCTTGTCGCGCGCGGCTCGCTTGAATTAGCGATGAGACGATTTCGCGAACGCTCACCAGTGGTCACTGCGCATTCAGTTGATCCGCGCCGTCAGCAACTCGCCGTGCGCTCCCGTGTGCACCACGCAGAAGTCGGCTGGCTGGCCCACGGCGATTTCGTTGCGCAAGCCCATCAGTTCCGCCGGGCGCACGGAAAAGTGCGGCCAGACTTCGTGCCAGGGCTTGCCGAGCATCTGCGCGGCGCGCGTGATGCCATCAATCGGCTTGAGTGCGGAGCCGGCAAAGTTCGGCTTGCCCGGCTGGCGCACGATCTGGTCCGCGCCCACCTCCAGTTCAATCGGCCCGATCGTGTAGCGCCCCGGCGGGCTCCCCGCCGCGGACATCGCGTCGGTAGTGTAGTAGATGCGCTCCGACGGCAGTGCGCGGTGCATGTGCCGGAAGAGCAGCGGCGAGACGTGGTGCGTGTCCGGGATGAGGCTCGGCATGAGGCCCGGCGTGTCGAAGACGCGCCAGAGGATGTTGTCGTGCCGGTCCAACTGCTGCGGGATGCCGTTGCCGAGGTGGGTGTAGCCGCGGGCACCGGCGGCCGTCGCCTCGCGGATGCGCTCCGCCGAGGCGTTCGTATGGCCGAGGCTCACGACGATACCGAGCGTGCGGGCGATGCGGATGGCTTCCAGCGAGCCGCCGCGCTCGGGCGCTAGCGTGAGCAGGACCGGATCGTCGCCGGTCACGGCGCGCAATTCGCGGAGGTCAGCCTCGGTGGCATCGCGCATCACGGCGGGGTTGTGCGCCCCCTTGAAGCCGACTTCGGGCGAGAGGAACGGTCCTTCGATGTGCCAGCCGGCGAGCGCGCAGCGGAGTTCCGGGTTTGCGTCGCGAATGGCCTTCGCCTGCCGCACGCGGGCCATGAGCTTGGGCCACTCGTCGGTGATGAGCGTGAAGAAGAAGCGCCCACAGCCATCCCGGCGCAACTGGCGCGCGGCGGAGAGGAGCAGTTCCTCGGTGAGATGGTCATCGCGCTGAAAATCCACGCCGCCATAGCCGTTGATCTGGAGGTCGAGCAGCGTCGGCGCGAGCCATTGGCCATCGGGGGCGGGGGATGCAGGGCTGACTTCCGTGATGACGCCGTCGCGCCATTTCACGCGCAGCGGCTCACTGGTAGCGAAGTGGCGGCCGCAGATTACACCGTGGTGCATGACGGATTCGTAGCGCGGGGCGGGGCGGGGAACGAGCAAAATTCCCGTCACCCGGTGCTCCGCCGCAACCGTCGGCGGTGACGTGCGCCATGCGGTTGTGGTCCTCGCGTGAAAGATTCGGCACGAAGCCAGCACCGCCCCGGTTTGGTGTGACGGCGGCGGTGTTCCGGTTGGGAACCGGTTCAGTCCTCCGCAAAGAGGTATTCCAAATCGGTCTGCGAGAGGCTGCGGGCGAAGCCTTCCTCGCCGAGCACGTCCTGGATGGTCTGGGCCTTGCGCTGCTGCAAATCCCAGATCTTCTCCTCGACGGTGCCGGGGGCGATGAGGCGGTAGGCGTTCACTGTGCGGGTCTGGCCGATGCGGTGGCTGCGGTCAATGGCCTGCGCCTCGACCGCCGGATTCCACCACGGGTCGTAGAGGACGACGTAGCTGGCGTTGGTGAGGTTGAGGCCCGTGCCGGCGGCGCGCAGGGAGAGCAGGAAGACGCCGGCATGGTCGTCGGCCTGAAAGGCGTTGACGACGTCCTGGCGCTGCTTGGTCTCGCCGGTGAGCAAGTGCGTGGGGATGTTTCGCTTGGCGCAGTCGGCCTCGAGGATTTTGAGCATCTGCACGAACTGGGAGAAGACGAGGACCTTCTGGCCTTCGGCGACCAGCGTGTCGAGGAGCTCGAACAGGGTTTCGGTCTTGCCGCTGGGCACATCGCTGCCGACGAGCTGCGGGTGGCAGCAAATCTGGCGGAGGCGGGTGAGCGCGGCCAGGACGTGCATCTTGCTCTTGGCGAGACCCTTCTCCTTGACGGCCTGCATGACCTGCTCGCGGGAGCGGCGGAGCTCGGCGAGGTAGAGCTTGCGGTGTTCCTCGCCGAGTTCGCAGTCGCGGCGCTGCTCGATGCGGTCGGGCAGGTCTTTCGCAACCTGCTTCTTCAGGCGGCGCAGGAGCAGCGGGCGGAGCTTGGCGGAGAGGCGGCGGCGGGCAATGCGTTGGAGGGAGACGGCCTCCTCGCTCTCGTTGCCGGGCTTGGGGTCGTAGGTCTCGTTGAAGTGCTCCTGGTTGCCGAGGTAGCCGGGCTGGATGAAGTCGGTGATGCTCCAGAGGTCGAGGAGGCGGTTCTCGAGCGGCGTGCCGGTGAGGGCGAGCCGGCGCTCGGCCTTGAGCTGCTTGACGCTCTGGGTGACTTGCGCGGCGGGGTTCTTGATGAACTGCGCCTCGTCGAGCACGAGCGCGCCGAACTCGAATTTGTTCAACTCCTCAAGGTCGCGACGGAGCAGCGCGTAGTTGGTGACGATGATGTCGTGCTGCGGTATTTGCTTGCGCAAGCTATGCCGGCCCGCGCCGCTCTGAAGCACGAGCACCTTCATGTGCGGGACGAATTTCTCCGCCTCGCGCCGCCAGTTGTGCAGCACGGACGCGGGGCAGATCACGAGCGAGGGCTGCGGGTTCTTCGGGTTGCGCGCCTTGAGCCACGCGAGCCAGATGAGCGTCTGGAGGGTTTTGCCCAGGCCCATGTCGTCGGCGAGGATGCCGCCCAGGCGCATCTCCGTGAGATGGCAGAGGAAGTCGAAGCCTTCCTTCTGATAGGGACGCAGGTCGGCAACCACGCCCTTGGGCAGTTCCGTCGGCGCGATGCCCTCGAAGTTTTGCAGGCGCTTGCGCAGCGCGTGGGCCTGCTCGCTGTCACCAAACTTCTCCAGGCCTTTCTCGTCGAGGTGCGCGGCGCGTGTGTTCAGGTCAATCAAGTCGGCCAGCGACTTTTTCGTCTCGCCGGTGCGGGGACGGAAGAGGTGGAACTCGATGGCGAGCTGGTGCAGCGGCGAGTCCTTGGC
>JBJTAU010000389.1:0-2627 GCA_046090965.1 Limisphaerales bacterium
GGCAGTTCCTCGGCGACCTCGCTGCTCACGCGGACGTTGCGCGGGAAGGTGTCCTGCACGGCCTGCACGACCTCGCGCACAAGCATCTCGGGCGAGACCGGCGCGCGCTCGCCGTGGAAGCCGCGCGCGAAGGTCAGCACCTGCTTGACGATGTCGGCACCGCGCTGCGCGCTGGCCTCGACGCTTTCGACGAGCGTCTTGGATTTGCCGCTGACTTGCTTGCGCAGGAGCTGCGACGCCATGAGCACCGGGGCGAGAACGTTGTTCAGCTCGTGCGCCATGCCGCCCGCGAGCGTGCTGACGGCCTCGATGCGGCGATGGCGCAACTGCTCCTCCGCGCGCTGTGACTCGGAAAGCTCGGCCTCCAACCGCTGCACGAGGGCGTTCAAGTTCGCGGTGCGCTCGGAGATCCGCAGCTCCAACTCGCCTTGATGGACCTGAATGGATTCCTCCAAGGCGCGCCGCTGCGAAGTCTCCTTCTCAGCTTCCTGCCGGGCCGCCTCCACATCGCCAGTCAACTGCGCCAGGCGCACGCTGAGCTCCTCGTTGGTCTTCCGCAATTCCTCCTGCGACTCGTGAAGCCGCGCCGTGTCCTGTTGCCAGCTTTGCTTCGCCGCATCAAAGACCGCGAGCCGCTCGGCCACCTGCGCATCCGATTCGCTGCTCGCCCGCACCAGCGCGGCCTCGACGTGCTCGCGTTGGTCGGACTCGGCCTTGAGCTTGGCCTCCGTTGCCGAAAGCTCCTCTGTGCGCGTGGCAAGCTGCCGCATGAGCATGTCCAGCTCGGCGCGCACGACGTTGAGTTCCTGCTGCGATTCGCCGGCGGCCTGCTTCGCCTTCGCGTCGTCGGCTTCGAGCCGGAGCGCCTGCTCGCGCAAGGCAGCCAACTCCCGTCGCGCTCGGTGAGCCGCCGGGTCAGCTCCGCGTGCGCCTGCTGCAAGGTCTCATGCGCGTGGCGCAGCTCGGCGGAATCGGTGCCCGCCTTGGCTTCCGCGCTGCGGAGCGAAGCGGCCAGTTCACCCAGCCGACGGTCGAAATCCTCGCGCTGCATCTGCCAGGTCAGCTCCAAGCGCAGACGCTTCTCCATCTCGCCGCGCAGCGCGGAGTTGGCTGACTCCAAATCCGTCGCGCGATCGCGCAGGCGCTGCTCGGCGCTGATGGCCGTGAGCCGCAACTGTTCCTCCTGCCGGTCGCGCTCCGCCAACTGCACCTTGAGCCGGGCCGTCGCTTCCTCAAGCGCACGCGGCTGTTCAGCGGTCAGCCACTCAACCTCCGCACGGTGGGCGGCAAGTTCCGCCAGTTGCTTTTCCAATGCCGCGCGGGTTTCGCGCAACTCGGCATCGGTCTTTTCCCGCTGCGTGGTCTCAGTGCGCAGCCGCTCCTGCAAGGTCTGGACCTCCGACAGCCGCTCGGCCAGCCGCTGATCCGCGCTGGCGCTGTGCTGCTTCGAGAATTCCTCAGCCTGCCGGCGCGCGGTGGTTTCGTGATCGAGGCGGGAGCGGATGTCCAGCAGCTCCAGGTTCGCGTCGGCCAGTTCCTTCTCCAGTTCGTGCTTGGCGCGTTGCAACTCGGTCTGAAGCGCCTGCGCCTTGCGCGTGGCCTCCTCGGCGGCCTGCCGGAGATGCTGCTCCACTTGCTCGCGCGCGCCCGCCTCGGCCGTGAGGCGGTGCGTGAAATCGGTGTGGGACTGACGGGCGGCCATCTCGGCCTGCTCGCGCGCCTCGAGCGCCGCGTCCAAATCCGCCTTCAGGGCGTCGGCGGTGCGGCCCGCATCGGCCAGGCTCTCGCGCAACTCCCGCTCGGTCTCGTGGCGGGCGGCGGTTTCCTTCGGCAATTGAGAACGCAGTTCCGCGAGCGCGCCATTGGCTTCGGTAAGCTGGTCGTGGAGTGCGCCTTTTGCCCGCTGGAAATCCGCCCCGACAGCTGCAAACTCGGCAGCCTTCTCGGCGAGCTGGATCTTGAGTTCAGCGGCGTGCTGCTCGGTGGCGGCGTTGGCCAGCTTCCACGCGGCCTCGACCCGCTCGCGCTCGGCGGCCTCGAAATCCATCCGCGCGCGCAGCCCAGCCGCCTCGGCGGCGGCCTCGGCGAGGCGCTGGCCCTACTCGGGCTTCGGCTTGGGCAGCGCGGTTTCCAACTCTTCGCGGCGGGCAACCTCCGCGCGCAGGGCCTCCCGTGACGCCTCCAATTCGGACGCCAGCAGCGTCACGCGCTCCTCGGAGGAACGGCTGGCCTGCACCAAACTCTCCTCGTTCTGCAGGCGGTCAGCTGCCTCGCGCTCGGCTTGCGCGGGAGCCTCGGCGAGCGCGGCAAACTGCTTGTCCAGCTCCGCCTTGACTCGATCCGTCGCGACCTGCGCCTCGGTGAGCTGCCGCTCCCAATCCGCACGTTGGGCGGGCAGCTCCTTTTCGAGCCGCTCGCGTTCGTCGGTCTCCTTGATGAGATTCTCCCATGTCTTTTGCAGCTCGGAATGCTGGTCGGCGAGCTGCGCTTGCTGTACGTCGGCCTTCTGCCGGAGCTCCGCTTCGCGCTGGCTTGCGGCGACCGCGGCTTCTTCCAATTGACGGCGTGTAGCGGCCAACGCGGCGGTCGCCTCGCCAAGCTGCCGTTCCGTCTCGGACTTCGACTGG
>JBJTAU010000390.1:0-4422 GCA_046090965.1 Limisphaerales bacterium
CATCGCCGCCCTTGAGCACGCCCGCGCGCGTGTCGAGCGCGAGACCGCCCTTGAGTTTCTTCGCCGTCGTGCTGTGGCACTCGTAACAGCGCTCGACCAGCACGGGGCGGACCCGCTTCTCGAAGAACTCCAGATGCTCGCGGGACAGTTCGGTGGCATCCGTCGGCAACGCTGCCGACCCGGCTAGCAAGCAAGCGAGGAGCCGGGGTGTCGCGGATTGGGTTCGTCGGACCGCACGCATCAAGAGGCGGAAATTATGACTTGAGCAGGGAGGGGGTCATTCACAACCGGCCGGGCCAGGGAGTGTCTTTGCACTTGAGGAACCCCGGGGGCTTCTGACAAATTCCGGGTCAATGCCACGGTCAGTGGACAGTCGGTGAGGAAACTGAAAGACGTGAGCGAGTATGCCAAACCTTCCGTTTGAAGAACCGGAGTCGAAGGAGCGATCGGGCGGGTGGACCTGGGTGATGGTGTTCATCGGGGCGGCCGCACTGAGCTGGTAAGCCGGCACGCGTTTCCGCGTAGTTTTGCGCGCACAAACACTGTGTGCGCTTGCGGCGGCTGCCATCAACCCTTGCGAGCCGGGGCCGTGCTGAAGGTGAACGGTTTCCCGCCCAGAATCTGGTCCGAGGTGATGGTCGGGGAGACGTATTTTTCCAGGTGCTCGATGAACAGCTCCGTGCCGCGGAAGTGATCCACGAAGGGCCAGCGCGCGGGGTTATACATCGAGTCGGTCAGGTCGCGCATGAGGACGACGCGTTTCCCGTTCTTCGCCATCTGCCGCAGGCCGAAGGGGCGGCCGGCCACACACATGTTCACGTGCACGCCCATCAGGATCACGTTTGAGATGCCGCGCTGTTCCAGCAAATTCCAGGTCTCCACGCCAGAGTCGGTGATGGCGTCCTGGTCGTAAATCTTGAGCACGTCAATCTGCCGAGTCCACGGCGCGCGTGGGTTTATGCCCTTCGCCTTCAACTCCTCGGCCCAAGCCGCGTGTTCCGCTGGATCGTCGTCTTCGCCGCCGTCGGTCTGGTCAATGGGATACTTGCCAAGCTCCTCGGCCGGAATCTGCCGGCACCACGAGGCGATTTCGGCGGGCAGGTTCGTGGCCTTGGGCGCGGCCTTCGCCCGCTCGCGCGCGGGTTGGCCTTCGTAATACTTCATGCAACTGCTCGGCGCGTGGATGATGAAGACGCCCTGCGCGCGGGCCTTCTCCAGCAGGTCGTTCATGCGCGGGGCCATCTCGCGCTCGCGGGTCACGGCGTTCTTGCAATGATGCAGGTCCCACATGTCGCACACGATGATGGCGGTCTGCTTGGGCTCCCACTTCTCGGCGGAGGTCGTGACGCGGAATTCACCGGAGCCGGGCTTGGCTTCGACACGCTTCTGCAACGTGAGCGAGAGCGCGGGCGCGGCGGCCAAGGCGGTGGGGAGCGCGAGGGCGGCGGCCAGCAGGCACGCCCAGCGGCGGAGCGGGAAAAACAGGTTGAACATGGCGCGCACCTTAGCACGGGCAAGGGCTGGGTGAAGGAATATCGTGCGGCCGGCGCAAACCCGCTTTGACAACCGCGCCGGCGCGCCCACACTGCCGCCATCGCCGTCATGGACGTGGTGCTCAAAGTGCTCAGTGCTGCCGCTGGTGTCGCCGGCATCGCCTGGTTCGTCTGGTGGCGCTGGACGCGGTCCCAGGCGGACGCAGGATCTTGGCTTGCGCGCGCGAGTGCGTCGGGCCTGATCCTGTTTGCCGTCGTGGCGTTCATCCTGCCCATGTGCTCGGGCATCGGCGCGTTGTTCGCCGTGCCAGCGCTGGCTGGCTGCATGATGGTGCTGGGGATTCTCTGGCGGCACGAAATCACCGGGGTCTTCGTTGACCCCATCGGCGACCTGATTGACGGCGGCAATGAGGAGATCGAGGCCAAGCCCTTCTACGCCCGCACCGAGGCGGCACGCATGGCCGGCGACATCCCCGGGGCCATCGCCGCCGTGCGCGCGGAGCTGGAGAAATTCCCCGCCGACTTCGAGAGCCGCATGAAGCTCGCCGCGTTGCTGGCCGAACACTCGGAAGACCTGCCCGGCGCGCTGGCGGTGATCGAGGACACGCTTGCGCTCAAGACGTTGACCGCCGGCCAGGTCGCCTACGCGCTCAACACCGCCGCCGACTGGCACATCAAGTTCGCCCGGAATCCCGAGGCCGCGCAGAGATGCGTCGAGCGCATCATCACGCTGCTGGCCGGCACGGACGCCGCGCTGCACGCACAGCAGCGGCTCGCCAACCTCCCCACGCCCGAGCTGCTCGCGCGCGAAGACCACCGCCAGCCCATCGCCATCCCGGAGTTCGAGCGCAAGCTGGGCCTGAAGCGGCGCAAGCACGCCACCCCCGCCAAGGTGGACATCAACGCCGAGGAGCGCCGCCTGCGCGACCGGCTCGTGCGCCATCCCCACGACTTCGTGGCCCGCGAGGAATTGGCCCGGCTCTACGTCGAGCAGTTCGAGTTCTTCGAGCGCGGCCTGCAGGAGTTGGAGATTCTCATCACCACGCCCGGCCAGCCGAAGCAGGAGATTGTGCGCTGGCTGCACCAGAAGGCCGGCTGGCAGGTGAAGTTCCTCAACGACGTGGTGGCCGGACGCGCCACGCTCAAGCGCATCCAGGAGCTGTATCCCAACAGCGCCTTCGCCGAGCGCGCCGCCATGGCGATGCTCTACCTCCAGCCGGCGGCCAAGTTCGAAAAGAAGAAGGCCGGGGAGGAATTCCCCGGCCTGAAGGAGGAAGATTCGGCCTAGCGGGCCGCCGGCACCGGCGCGGGCTGCGCGCTCTGGAGCCGCAGGGCGATCTGCTTGTCAATCTCCGACGCCCAGTCAATGTCCGACCAGCCGGCGTCCGTGCGCACCTGGATGACGATCTCGGCGATGTTCGGCCCCACCTCGCTGACCTTCACATAGACCATGCGGGTGTTGACCTTGGCGACGAGCGAATTGTTGACGCGGTTTTCAGACTGGAGCACGCCCAGTCCGCCCTTCTCGGCGGCGAGGACTTCCTTCGCCGCCACGAAGACCTGCTCCAGGGGAAGCTGATAGCGGCTGGTGATCTTGTCCTTGCGAAACGGCACGCCGGCGGACTTGTGGCCGTCCACGGTGGTGATGCACCCCGTGCCCGCCGCCGCGAGGACGGCCGCGCTGAAAAGACCCAAAAGCGTTTTCTTCATGGCTGCGTATGCAATGCGGAAGGCCGGGGGGCGTCAAGCAATTGTTCGCCCACGCTAGTCCAACTCCGCCACCGCCACGGTGTAGATCAGCATCCGGGGCACCGTGAAGGCGGCTTCGCCGGCGCGCTGCACCAAGCCCGCCGGGCCGGTGCTGACCTCGGCGTCGGGCGAGAGCAGGCGGATGGACTTCACGCGTTCGCCGGGTGCGAGCGAGAGGCGGACGGTGGTGCCCTCGACAGCCAGCGGCTTCTCCTCGTGCGGGCCGGCCCCCATGTTTCGGGCCTTGGGCGGCTCCTCGCGATTGTAATTCACCAGGTGAACCAAGCGGCGCTTCGGCTGGCTGAGGACGGAGGCGACGACCGTGGGTGCGCCCTCGCGGCGGGTGACGGCGGCGAGTTCCTTGCGCCATTTGGCGACTTGGTCGTCAGCGGGCGGGCCCGTGACCGCAAGCGGCTTCACCGCCATGCCCGCTGAAGTCCGGCGACTCGGGTCGCAGTCCACCACCGCGCGGCGGCTGTTCACCTGCGCCTCGGTCACGATGTCATCCGGCTCGATGTCGAAGACGTAGCCCTCGCGCGCGAGTTGGTGGCCGATGGCCTTGAACCGCGCCACCGGTTCCACGTCGCCGCGATGGACCGCGCTGCGCGGGTAGAGCAGCAGCAGTTCCGCCGCCGGCTGCGCGCCGAGGTAGAGGTCACGATGCTTCGCCGCGAAGCCAAAGTAAGTCGTCATCGCCTCGCGGCCCGCCGGGTTCTTGTAGGTCGCGTAGAAGCCCAGCCCCGCGCCGCCGTTCGCGATGCCTTCGGCAATGGTTGTGCGCGTGCGCGTCTGTTCGTATTTGCCGAGCAGGAATGGCTTGGGTCCGAACGCACCGCGGATGAAGCGAAGTTGCAGCGTGCCATCGCCGAGGTCGCCGTTGGCGAGGTCGGTCTGCGAGGCGGCGTTGCCGGTGCTATACCAGAGGTAATCTTCGCCCCGGCCCCAGAGGCCTGCGGGCAGGAGACACCGTTCGTCACCGCTGATCTGGTTGAAGCCGCCGAGGTGGTTCCACTGCGCGGTCAGCAAGTCCGGCTTGAGCCTGCGCCCGTGCGTGATGAACACGTCGTCGAAGGCGTCCTTCAGCGCGATCTGCGTCCATTTGAGCGCGGCGAGCTTGTAGGGCGAGGTCTCCTTCGGGTTGTGCCACGAGGGAATCTCAGCGAACTGATGCGCCCTCAAG
>JBJTAU010000391.1:0-9544 GCA_046090965.1 Limisphaerales bacterium
TGCGCTACGACGGCCTCGGCCGGTGGCAGGAGATCAACGAGGCCGGCCCGAAACTGCAGGCCGTCACCGCCGCCGACGTGAAGCGAGTGGCAGAGACCTACCTCACCAAGGACAACCGCAACGTCGCCTCCATCGTGCGCAAAGCCGGCAAGAGCGCGAGCGAAGACCCCGACTTGGCGGGCCTCACGCCGCAGCAGTTGCCCGCCGTGCGGCAGTTCCTCGGCCGGCTCGCTGAGGAGAAGAACGTCGAGGCGCTCAAGACCCAGCTCAAGCAGATGGAAGAACAATCCGCCAAGGCCAACGCGAAGAACCAGCAGTTCCTGAACATCCTCAAGAAGAAGACCGCCGAGCGCATCGCGGAGCTGGAGAAGAAGTAACCGAGACTTTCCCATGAAGCAGATCCGAATCCTTTCGTTGCTCGCGTGTTCCGTGGCCGCGCTCTGCGCCAGTGCCGCCGACATCCCGGACCGGCCGGAGAAGCTCAAGTATCCCGCGCTCAATTACTCGCCGCCGGACGCGAAGCAGTTCCGCGTAGCGCTCAAGGCCGGGCCGGTCGCCTACGTCGTGCCCGATCGCGAGCTGCCGCTAGTCAACATCTCCATCCTCGTGCGCACGGGCGACTACCTCGATCCCGCCGGCAAGGAAGGGCTCGCGGGCATCACGGGCTACCTGCTCGCGCGCGGTGGCACGAAATCCAAGACCGCCGAGGACCTGGAGGAACGCCTCGCCTTTCTCGCCGCGAGCCTGAACGCCAGCGTCGGCGACACGCAGGGCAGCGTGAGCTTGAACCTGCTCTCCAAGGACCTCGACGAGGGCTTCGCCATCCTGCGCGAGGTGCTCACCGCGCCGCGTTTTCAGGACGACAAGCTCGCGCTCCGCAAGCAGCAGTCCTTGCAAGCGATGAAGCAGCGCAACGACGACGCGGCGGACATCGAGCAACGCGAGCGCCGCTACCTCGCTTACGGCGACGGCTTCTACTTCAACCGCCACAGCACGCAGGCTTCGCTCGACTCCATCACACGAGGAGACATCGAGGGCTTTCACAAGCACTGGTTCCACCCGAAGAACTTCGTCGTGGCCGTGAACGGCGACTTCAACTCGTCGGCGATGACTGCGCGGCTGGAGAAGCTCTTCGCCGCGTGGCCCTTCACCGGCGAAGTCCCGCCGCCCATCCCGACCGAGCGCAAGTTCGCCGCGCCCGGCGTGTATCTCGTGGACAAGGAAGTGAACCAGGGCCGCGTCACCATCCTGCTGCCCGGCATCCAGCGCGACGACCCGGATTTCCCGGCGACGCAGGTGATGAACGACATCCTCGGCGGTGGCGGCTTCACGTCGCGCATCATGAACCGCGTGCGCTCGGACGAGGGGCTGGCTTACTCGGCCGGCAGCGGCTTTCCCGGCGGCGTGTATCACCCGATGAGCTTCCTCGCGGCCTTCCAGTCCAAGTCCCGCACCGTGGCCTACGCCACGAGCATCGTGCTGGAGGAGATGAAGAAGATCGCCACCGAGACCGTGACCGACGAGGAGCTGACCACGACGAAGAAGCAATTCATCGAGACCTTCCCGCAGACCTTCGCGACGAAGCGGCAGGTGGCGGGCACACTCGCGGGCGACGAGTTCACCGGCCGGTTCGCCAAAGACCCGGACTACTGGAAGACCTACCGCTCGAAGATCGACGCCGTGACCAAGGCGGACGTGCAGCGCGTGGCGAAGAAGTTCCTCACGCCGGAGATGGTCATCATCCTCGTCGTCGGCACGAAGGAGGAAATTCTCAAGGGCCACCCCGACCATCCCGTGAAGCTCGAATCGCTCGCCGGCGGCCGCCTCGTGGACCACCCCTTGCGCGACCCGCTCACGATGAAGCCGGCGGCGAAGTGATCAGTGGCTCATCAACTCGCGCTGCCACTTCAGCAGCAGCTTCTCGGGCTCGCTGTTCTTCCGCGAGAGCAGTTCCAGCGTCTGCTTGCTGGCGATGAGCGTGGGATCGATCCCCTGTTGGGCTGCGCGCCGGTCGCGCAGCGACTTGAGGCGGTTGAAGCGCGCGTGCTCCGCGTCCGTGGGGTGATATGAGACACCGCGGAGCTTCGGCGGGCACTCGGCGGGCGGCACATGGAGGCCACGCGCCACCGCCCGCAGCACGGCCTCACGCCGGAGTGGGGCGAAGCGGCGCGGCAAGAGTGGATCTAGCGGCACGTCGTCCACCGCGGCGATGGCCAAATCCAGCAACGTGTCGTGGCTGAGGAGGAAGAACGGCGGGCGGTTGCAGCGCACGGCCTCCTTCTCGCGCCAGTGCCACAACTCGCGCAACACGGCAAGTTCCTCGCGCGTGAGCTTGGCGGAGCCCTTGAGGCGCCATTCACGCTCCGGGTCGGGCGGCGGCACGACGGCGCACTCCGCCACCAGCGCGGCGCAGCTCTCCTCACACCAGCCCAACCGACCCTTGGCAACGAGCTGTTCACGGAGCTTGGTGACGAGCGGGTGGAGGTAACGCGTGTCGTTGCGCGCGTAGTTCTCCATCCGCTCGGTCAGGGGCCGCTGCGCCCAGTCGGCCTTCTGCGGTCCTTTCTCCAGCGCCACACCGAGCGTCGTGCCCACCAGGTCCTGCAAACCAAACCGCAGCACGCCCAGCAGCCGCGCCGCGATCATCGTGTCGAACATTCGGTGCGGCACGAAGTCATGGTGCTCGCGCAGGAGCCGCAGGTCGTAGTCGCTGCCGTGCAGCAGCAACTCGCGCCCGCGCAGCACATCCCACAGTGGCGCGAGGTCCAGGTCCGCCAGCGGATCCACCAGCACGTCCGCGCCGGGGATGCTGAACTGGAGCAGGCAGAGTTTGGCCGGGTAGGCGTGCAAACTGTCCGCCTCCGTGTCCAACGCGATCCAGTCCGCCGCGCGGAGACGCGGGAGGAAGTCGGCCAGCCGTTCCGCAGTGTCAATCACGGGGCGAGGATAAGCGCCAAATCCCAAGCTCCAAGCTCCAAAGAAATCCCCAGCCCGAGGCTCCAGCGCGTCCGTCTCACACTGCTGGAGGAGTGACCCTAGGCGACACGCTCGCCCGCTGTGCTCAGCCCAGCTTCGCCGGCCAAGAGCGCGAGGGTCGATCGCGCTTACCCCGCGTTCTCCTCCATTCCCAGCTTCACCGCGTAGATCATCACGTCTTGGAACACGCCCATGAAGCGGCGCTCGGCCTTGATGTCCACGCCCACGGAGTAAGTGTAGCCGGCGTCCTCCAGGATTTTCAGGAAGCGGCTCATCTTCACTTCGGTCGTGCCATAGCGGTGGTGATACTCGATGGCCATGCGGTGAATGCGCCCGAGCTTGCCGCTCGCGACAAGGTCCGCGAAGACCTCCCATTCGCCGCCTTCGATGTCGAGCTTGAGCAGGTCCACGTCTTCGGTGATGGACTCGGAGAGCTTCACGAGGCGGACCTCGATGGCGACGGTCTTCTGTTTCTCGTCGCGGTTGCCGATGGCGCTGCTCATCGGCGAGAAGCCGGGATTCACATGGAAGGTCGTCGTGCCCGGCGCGTTGGCGCACGCCGCTTGCACGAGCGCGACGTTTTTCAGGCCGTTGACCTCGACGTTCTGCTTGAGCATCTCGAAGCAAAACGGGTTCGGCTCGAAGGCGAGGATGCGCGCGTCGGGGTAGTGCAGCTTGAAGTAGAGCGTGGCGCAGCCGATGTTCGCGCCGCAATCAATGGTGAAGGGGTCGCGGCGCGGGAGCTTCACCAGATACTCGTTGCCGATGAAGACCTCGGTGAAAAGGAAGTCCAGCTCCAGCCAGTTCTGTGCGTGGATGGTGAAATTGCCCAACTCGACGGTGAGCGGCTTGTCGCGGTTCGCCGCCGGATACCGCCGGAGTTGAAGCCACGCGTGGTAGATGGCGCGGGCGCTGGGCTTGGCGTGCGGCAGGCGCAGGATGCGGCGGCGGTCGCGGATGAACTCGAAGGTGGAAAACAAGGAAGGCATGGGAAAAAGTTAAAAGGCAAAAGGCGAAAGGTAAAAGGAGGGAACGGCATCCGCCCGGCACTTTTGCCTTTTACCTTTTTCCTTTTGCCTTGGCATCTGCCGCTCCATCGCTTGGTTTCGGTCAAATCTCAATCAACGGCAGATGCTTCACCCGCTCCCACTGCTCGTCGAGCGTGGCCTCGCGCAGGCGCGGGGCGCAGGGATAAAAAGCTTCCTCGGGACTAAACTCGGCGACCTTGCCCTGACCGATGTCGCGGCGGATGAAGATGGCATTCGCGCCCGCCGAGTCGCAACCGGCGAGGAAGTATCCCTTCTTTGTCGCGAGCTTGGTGAAGGCCGTAAGCGACGCGCCGTGATACCAGCCGCTCTCGTGGTGCGCGTAACGCTCGAAGGCCGGCTCGTAGGGCACCGTCAAGCTGCGCGTGGGGCCAAAGCTGGCGTTGAACTCGATGATGAGCAGCCGCGGCGAGACAACCGTAACCGCGTCCCAAATCCAATAGTCCACGCCATCAATGTCAATCGAGAGCATGTCCAACTCGCCCTTGAAGCCGTATTGGGCGAAGAGGTCGTTGACGTTCTCCTTCGTGATGAAGTTGGTGCGAATCTGGACGTGCTGCGGCGCGTTGCCGTGCCGGCGGTGATAGAAGAGCCGCGCGCGGTCCGCGAGCGAATCACTGCCGTCCATCAGCAACCCGCCCCAACCGAAGTGTAACGCGAGGTTCGCGGCGTTGCATTCGGTGCCGTCCTCGATGCCGAACTCGATGAACGTCTTGTTCGGCGCGCCGATCTTGGAGAAGAGGTGCAGCAGCAGGCCGTCCTCGCCGAACTGCGAGTGGATCTTGCGCTCGTGCGTGGCGAGTTCCTTGCGCTTGTCGGGCGCGTGGATGAGTGCGGCGTATTGCTCGCGCAGCGCGTTGATCTCGTTCTGGTCGCCGACGTGGCGCTGCCACCAAGCCTGAAGACCTTTGAGGCGCGGGAGGTTCTTGCCGGTGCTGGCCCAGCGCGCGGCCTTCTTCAAGCCGCGCTTGGCGGCATCTTTGAGCAAGTCGGACATGGTTTGAAAACGGGGAGCGCAAACCACGAACGGGCGCGGATGGACACACAGAAAGTGGTTGAGGCCATCCCGGCACCGGACCGGGTGGTGACCATCGGTCATCGAGCATTTCGTTGTCGCGCCGGCCGCTCCCGCTTCACACTCGCCGCCATGACAACCGCCGCCGTCACCGCCGCGCCGCGCTCGCTGCTCGACCTGACGTTCGCGGAGTTGGAGCGGGAGATGGTTACGTCCGGGCGGTCGCCGCTGCACGCGCGGGCGCTGTGGCGCGCGTTGCACCACGGCTTGAAGCTGGAGCTGACCGGGGAGACGGACTTCCTGCCGCCGTTGCGGCGCTGGGTGACGGAACAGGTGAGCGAGGGACGGCGATTCTTCGTCGAGGCACCAGCCGAGACGGCCGACATTGCCAGCGCGGACGGATTGACGCGGAAGTTTCTGCTGCGGCTCGCCGACGGGCAGACCGTGGAGACCGTGGTGATGGGCTTCAAGGGCCGCCACACCGCCTGCCTGAGCACGCAGGCGGGCTGCGCGATGGGGTGCGTCTTCTGCGCGACCGGTCAGATGGGCTTCGTGCGGCATCTGCGGCCCGGCGAGATCGTGGCGCAGGTCCGTCATGCGCAGCGCGCGTTGCGCGCCGCCGGTGGTGACGGCCTGCGCAACCTGGTGCTCATGGGCATGGGGGAGCCGTTGCACAACTACGACGCGGTAATGACGGCGTTGGAGATCATCACCGACCGGCGCGGGCTGAACCTCGGCCCGAGCCGCAGCACGATCAGCACGGTGGGCGTGGTGCCGGGCCTCCTGCGCATGGCGGCGGAGCAGCGTCCGTATCACCTCGCCGTCAGCCTGCACGGCGCGACGGAGGTGGAGCGCGCGGTGCTGGTGCCGGCAAGCCGGCGCTGGCCGCTGGCGGAGCTGATTGGCGCCTGCCGCGCCTACTGCGCGCAAACCGGCCAGCGCATCTTCTTCGAGTGGACGTTGATTGCGGGGACGAATGACGCGCCCGCCCAGGCGGAACAGCTCGCCGCCTTGCTGCGGGGGCTGGCCGCTCATGTGAACCTGATTCCACTCAACCCCACCGGTGGCTTCGCGGGAACCGCCACGTCAGCCGGAGCGGCCGAGGCCTTTCAGCGGACGCTGCAAGCCGCGGGGATTCCAAGCACGATTCGCCAACGCCGGGGCATTGATGTCGCGGCGGGCTGCGGGCAATTGCGGGCGGAGAAAGCCCGGTCCGCCGTCAGCGTTTCTGGCCCAGCCAGAGCATGAGCATGGGCAGGAGGATGCCCAGCGCGAGGCAGAGCCAGACGGGCCAGACTGGCCGGAGCAGTTTGAAGGAGAGCACCAGGCCGAGGATGATGGTGAGGGTCGCGGCGATGGACATGACGACGACGAAGGCCTTGAAATACTTGGGCGAGGACGGCTTCTCGAATTCCTGTTCGGCGGGGTAGATCTGGTCCGAATGCACGACGCGGAATTTTTGCAGGAGCGTCTCGGCCTCACTGGGATGCTTGAGGCGGTTCTGGTTCACGGTCTGATACCAGCCGGTGAGGATGTAGAAGAGCAGCAGCGGCGTGAAGAAGCAGCCGAGGAAGAGGTGCGCGCGGCGGATGAACTTCATGCGCGGCTCACTTCTCGGGGATGGGGATGAAGAGCTTCTGGCCGGCGCGCAGCTTGTCCATGTTCGCGCCGGGGTTCGCGGCCTCGAGTTGCTTGAGTGTGATCTTGCCGGGGCGGCCCTTGGCCTTCAGGTCATCGTTGTAGGCCTTGAGGATTTCCAGCGCGGTCTGGTTTTTCTCGACGAGGTGATAGACGCCGCTGTCGGGGACGCCGGGCGGCGGGGGCGAGCTCTTGCCGGCGGCCTCGGCCTTGGATTTGCCTGCCTTCGGCGGGGTGGATGGATGCGTCGGCGGGGGCGTGGTGCTGGCGGCTCCCATCAGCTTGCCCAACTCCTTGAGCTGCTCGACGAACCACTTCTTGTCGGCCTCGCGATGCTGTTCGCTTTCCTTAAGGGCATTTGCAAGCTGGGCCAGCTCGTCCTTGCTGGCGGTGAGCTTGAGGATGTTGTTGTTGGCATTGGCGCGGTCCACGGCGGCCCGGCCGACTTCGCTCATGCCCGACTCGATTGCCACGAGCTTCTTGCGCAGCGATTCGTTGGCCTCCTTCACGGCCTCGAGGTCGCGCTCGGCCCGGCGGAGCCGGTCCTCCAGCTCTTCGCGCTTGGCGTCGCTGACGGGGTTTTGCGCGCCTGCGGGGGCGGGCAGCGCCAGCCAGCCGGCAAGCGCCGTGACGAAGAGAAAACGTTTCATGTTGTGAGGATAGGAAAGCGCCGGCCACGTGGGCAAGCGTGGAACCAGTATCGCGCCCCATTGGACGGCGGACTGCGGCAGATGCTCCGCGCTCAGGACACGACCGACACCTTGAACGTGTTCGGCCCGATGCGGATGCTCTGGTCGGTCATCATCGGGACCAGCTCGCCGGGATGCAGGACGGAGCGGTTCACCTGAAGAGCCTCATTTGCGGCGATCGCCTCAAGCCAGAAGCAGCCACGGAAGTGGTGGAAGCGGCCCTGCACGGGCGCGACGCCGTCGTAGGGCAGGTGAACTGGATTCGTGTCCGCAGCCCCCAACGTCGCGTCTGTCAGCACCCAGTAGCTCTCGCGAAATGGCGGCGGGCAGGCCGTGGGGCGGAGAGTGATCGCGCCACGCACGGGCAATTCCACGGGCCGCGGCAGTCCGGGCAGGGACTTGAGGTTCTTGACCAGCGGCTCGCCGTTGAAGGCGGAGGGATGAATCTTCAAGTCCAGCGTGTAGTCCGCGCCGATGCGGAGCTGGCCGGAATTTTTTATGGGCATCCAGTCATTGATTGCCAGTGGGATGCCATCGAAGAACGACCCGTTCTTGCTGCGGTTGTCGCGCGCTCCCGTCAGGCCGGCGTCCAGCCAGCCGAGGACGACATGGACGCGGCTGATCTGGCGGGTCTTTTCGTCGTTCTCCGGGCTGCGCGGCCAGAACCAGGAAATCCAGTCGGACTCGTTCTCGTGGTTGTTGTCCGGGGCGGTGTGGTTCTTGCCGATCTTGAACTCCGGCCCGGACACGAGCCACAGCTCGCGCACGGTGTCTGCGCGCTCGGGCACGAGGCGCAGGCGGTGGCCGAACTGCGGGAGCTTGAGGAAGAGGTTGCGGATTCGCAGCTCGGCCTTGTCCGCAGCGGTGGCGGCGGCGGCGGGTGCGGGCGAGCCATCCGTCGTGACGCACTGGCATTTCTCCGTGTCCGGCGGCGGGGCGAAGCGGACATGGTCCACCTCGCCGACCTCGCAGATGCTGACGGGCCGGGGGGACGCCCTTGAGCTGGTAGGGGCCGTGGTTGACCCAGGCCAGCTCGCCGAGGCCGGGAATCGCCTCGTCGCCGATCATCATCTTGGCGTTCTCGAAGGCCACGCCGCTCATCAAGGTGTGGCCGCCATCGGCGAGGGACTGGATGCGCGCCGCAAGGTCCACATGGCTGCCGAAGACCTTGGTGTTCTCCATGCCCGGCTTGCGGGTGTCGTGGAGGGCGATCTCGCCGATGTGGATGCCGATGCGGTCCAGCACCTTGGCCTTGAGCTCCTCGCTCAACTGCCGGTTCTGGGGGTGCAGGCGCAGGGCGAACTGCGTCGCGTCCGTGGTGTTGCTGAAGAGCAGGAGAAACTGGTCGCCCGCCGTCTCGATCTCCTGACCGCCGGGGAATTTCTTGAGCAGCGACCGCACGCCTTCGTGGTGGCGCATGATCACCTCGCCCGCGCGGCGTTCGCCGACGAGGGCCTTGAGCTTGGTGCTGTCCACCAGGTCGCTGAAGAAGATCACCGCCAGCGACAAACGGCGGAGCATGACGGACTCGCCGGTCTTGTCACCTGTTTCGGGGTCGGGCATGAAGGGGCGCTGGTTACTTGCCGAGGTCGAGCACGACGCGAAAGCCGGTGTCATCGGTCGCGATGGCCCCCGGGAATCTCATGCCCGAGAGCATCATGAAGATGGTGGGCCGCTGACCTTTGATGACCTCTGTTTTCCATGAGCCGCCGCGCAGAACATACACGCCGGTGGCTGTGCTGAACGAATCCTCGCACCACTCCCACGCGTTGCCGCCGAGGTCGTAGAGGCCGGCCGCGTTGGGCTTGAAGCTCTTGACGGGTGCCGTGCCGGGGAAGGTGTCGCTGCCTGCGCCGGGGCCGTAGTTGCCCGCGCCCTTGGGCGGCGGCACGTCTTTGGTCTCGCCCCACGGGGCCTGATCCTTCGGTGCGTTCTTGCCGCGCTCGGCGGGCGTCGCCCCCTTCTCCTTGTCCAAGCCGACGGCGGTGCTCCATTCGGTGTCGGTGGGCAGCCGGTAGGATTGGGTGCGACCGAGCGTCCCGGCCTTGCGCTCCCTCGCCGTGAGCCAGGCGCAGAAGTCCCGGGCCTGAGGCCAGGAGACGTTGACGGCGGGATGGTCGTCTCCCTGCCCGGTCTCAGGTGTCCAAGACAATTCCGTTTCCTTCGCGAAGTCCCGGTAG